>DATCJI010000428.1:0-3352 GCA_036562835.1 Xanthobacteraceae bacterium
GGCAGCATTGCCGGCGAGCGGCTGGTTGACAGGCTCGTTGCGCACCGCAAACGACGCGCATGCGGCCACAAGACAAACCGCAATCAGACCTGCGCTGGCGCGAACGAAGATCAGTGGCCGGATCAATGCCACTACCCCCCTACTGTACCCCCTGCAGGAATATTAACGACCCGTAAACTTTTTAGATCGGGAACTTTGGTCGATCTATGGCCTTGGCGTGGCTGAGAATGGGCGATCTGTTATTTGTGCGAAGGCTGACTGCACTGCCTGGCGCAATAAATCAGGTGGGGCCGAAACCTGAGCCTGGTTTTTTGTATTCGGGCCGCGGCGGGCTGAAGATGTCGAGGACGCGCGCACCGTCCGGCCCCGCGCGCATGGTGTGCGGCATGTTGGCCGGCGTGCGCCAGAAGTCGCCTTGCTTCACCGGAACCTGTTCGCTGCCCTGATAACGAATAGCCGAGCCTTCGAGCAAAACACCCCACTGCTCCTCGGATGATGATGCATGAGGCCTTCCGAGTTCGGTGCCAGGGTCACCACCGAGAGCATGACGTGCTCGCCGGAAAAAATGCGCGTCGTCAATCCCGGAGCAAGCTCGCGGAAGAGCCCGTCGCTCGGATCGTGCAGCATGTGAAATTCCTTCGCCTGGCTCATGGCGTCTCCTCGGCGAACGAATGTGAGCGAGAACCCGTACGGCGTTACAGCGCGTGGGCGGGTGCCCTCTCGGCAGCACGCGGGGCAAACGCGTGCTCCATCTCGCGCCGAACTTTGATCGCACGATCCGCCTCGTCGGCGGCAACGTCGCTCCATCGCAGCGACTCGCCTTCGGCAATATCGCGCTTGAGGGCAATGCCGTGCGCGAGGCCAAGCGGCAGCAGTCTGGCCGCAAGCGAGCGCTCCGCCGGCACCTGCTTGCCCCAGACGCAGAAGCCCCCTTCCCCGTCGAGCACCTCGCCGGCTTTCAGCGCGCGCTTTGCGGTAGCAACAACATCCGAGTGGAAGCCAATGGGCACGCCGGTCGGCTCCTTGCGCAGCGCTGCGCTCGCGACGGAGATGCCGAGCTCGAGGCCGATCATGTGAATGGGCCGATAGAGCGCGGCATAGCGCCCGCTGCAGTCCTGCAGCATCGCATATTCGGAAAAACAACGCCGCGCATATTCGGTCTCGCCTTCGAACACCACGTAGGTGCCGAGCGCGAGGTGATGCGGCACGTCGCGACCGTCGCGATAGACGGAAGAAGTCACTTCCGTCACGCCCGGTTTCTCCAACACGCCACCGGCAGACCTGGGTTTGCAGATCTCGGCGAGCTCGAACCGGGTTGCCGGCGGGAAAGTCAGCCCGCCGCTCTGCGGCACAAGGCCGGTGGCATTGCACACCGCCGTCATTTCGATGCCGGACTTCGTGCCGTCGACGAAACTGTTGAACATCTTCGGATTGATCGAGGCGCGATCGGTGATGCGCAGATATTTGTCCAGGATCTCCCAGACGGTATCGGGCGTGGAGCGATGATAGTGCGGCTCGTAGCGAGTGCCCTTGCCTGCCGCGACCACCTTGAAGCCGCAGGAGCGCGCCCAGTCGACATGATCGCAGATGAGCGCGGGCTGATCGCCCCAGGCGAGGCTGTAGACGACGCCGGCCGCGCGTGCCTTGCGCGCGAGCAGCGGGCCGGCGAGCGCGTCGGCCTCGACATTGACCATGACGATGTGCTTGCCGTGCGCGATTGCCTCGAGCGCATGGCGAATGCCGGCCGCCGGCACGCCGGTCGCCTCCACCACCACTTCCAGATCGGGAAATGCGATCACCGCCTGGGCATCGGCGCCCACGTGCGTGCGGCCGCTCTCATACGCGTCGGCGATGGATTTGGCCAAGGTGATCTGCTCCGGCCAGCCCGCAGTGCGCAGCTGATTTTTCGCGCGCGCAACGTCGAGATCGGCGACCGCGACCACATGCAGCCCGCGCGTGAGTCGCGCCTGTGCAAGAAACATGGTGCCGAACTTGCCGGCCCCGATCACGCCCACGGTCACCGGGCGACCGGCGGCTTCGCGCTGGAGCAGCATCGAGCTGAGACTCATACTGCACCTCACTGATGGAACGCGCAGGTCGCGCCTGCGCGCCTGCGTTCTATGAGCGTAATGGAGCAAATCAGCGTTTGAAAGGGTCACGGGAGCGGACGCGTGCGCCGCTCAATCAGAAAAGTTCCGATCTGCCTTCGCGATCCGCGCTTCGGCGGATCTCCAAGCCCGGCGTAGCTCGCGACGCGAGCGAACCCGGTCAGAGGCCGTTGAACTTGTGATTGAGGCCGATGCGGAAAATGTTTTCATGCAGGCGCACGCCGCCGGCACGGTTGAAGAAGCCGGGCGCAGGCGGCGGATTGAAGAACGAAGGATTGCCGAAATCGACATAGAGGTATTCGAGCTTGATCGCGAAGGAACGCACGCGCCCCGCCTCAATGCCCCCGCCCACCGTCCACCCGGTGCGCACCTGGCTTTCCCAGGCGACGCCCGCGCCGGGCTCGGTGGCGATGATCTTGACCGCAGCAGTCGCGCCGCCGCCCGTCACATAGGCCATCCAGGTCTGGCTCAGGGAGTAGCCCGCCCGCAGGCGATAGGTGGAAATCCACCGCTCCGACGATTCGGTCGTGAAGCCGGGCGGTGCGCCGAGGTAGCCGGAGCTGCCCCGCAGCGTCGAGACTGAAATGTCGCTCTCGACGCCGTAGATGATTTTGCCGGCTTGCACGTTGTAGCCCAGCGTCAGTCCGAACGTGCCGCCGGTCAGATCAAACGCGGGTGTGAGATCGCCGGTCGAGGCGCTCTGGGTGCTCGAGCCGTTCGCGACGCCGAGGGTGACGCCGAAATACATGCCGTTGAAGTCGTACGGCCCGGGCGGGATCTCCTCGGGCGGGGTCGCCCTGCCAGGAAGATCGCGCGCCTTCGCGGCACCGCAAAATGCAAGCGCGGCGAGAACGACTGCGCATGCAGCCAAGCCTCTCATCGGGGTCCCCCTTCCCCACTCGCAAGAATCGAGTACGCCAAAAGTAACTCATCGAGGCCACGGAGAGTGTGACCAATTTGCTATAGCTGCCCGGAATCGCGCGGCGGAAGCGGGCTGCCTGCCCGGCAAAGATGGTATGGACGGCGCGCAAGCGTTGCACACACGGCTACAGCGGCAGCGCGCTTACCTGAGCATCGTGCTCCACGCTGCCCACATCACAGCGAGCGCAAACCAGTGTGTGATTGCGCCCGATATGACGCAGCCGACGACTGCTTTTGTCATATCCGCCCCCTTGTTGCCCCTGAGCTATGGACAGCCGCACCTGCAGCGCGCGAAGAGCTCGCGCGCATGAGCACACATCGTA
>DATCJI010000436.1:0-6952 GCA_036562835.1 Xanthobacteraceae bacterium
GCGTGCGACTGGATTTGGTTGCGCGAATAAGGACCCGGACGGCTGCCTGACCTGGTCGGGCATGGATCGGCAAAACGGCGATTGCGCCGAATGCCTCGACCGCGCGCAGCGCTCCGTCAAGCGCATCCGCACGCCAGATCATGGTGAGCGTTCCAGCGGGTCGCAGAAGTCGCATCGCCGTTGCGATCCATGCAGCGAGCGTGCCGGCCGGTGCCGAGTAGGCGAGACGTCGGCGAAGATCGGGCGAGGGTCGTTGTCGGCGCAAATCGTTAAAGGGCGGGTTCATCAAAACGCGGTTTACGGAGTCAGGCATCAGACCCGCCGCTGCAAACATCTTCGGGCGCGCTGTCACGTCGAGTTGCGTGACTGAAACCCTTTGCCCAAGAGCATTGGCACGGATATTCTCTCGGGCGAGGGCCGCGAGCTCCTCATCGAGCTCCACAAGCACCACCTCCACGCCTGGCACTCGAAGCGCAAGCGCAAGTCCGGCGGCGCCGACGCCAGCTCCGAGCTCGACGACCCGATCTCCGGCCGTTGCGGGACATGCGGCGGCAAGCAGGATCGCATCGTGGCCTACCCGGTGGCCGGCCCGCGGTTGTTGCAGGCGAAGGCGGCCGCCCAGGATGGCATCTTCGGTGATACCCTTGTGCTCAAGCACCGGGGAATGTCAGCCATTTTCGCCGCGAAGCTCGCTGCCGAAACCGGCCTCCTCGAGGATGCGCCGGGCGTCATCGGCATCGTCTTCGGCGACCAGCAAACGGCGCGGCAGAATGCCGATGGAGCCTTCGAGCACGCTCATATTCTGATCCAGCACCGTATAGGGGATCGCGGCGGCGTCGAGCAGAGCCTGCAGCGAGCAGACAAGAACCACATTGTTGGTGCGCACGAGCTCGCGCAAGCAAACCTCTCAGGTGCGCCGGTCCCAGTCCTCGCCCGGCGCCCTTTGTTGCAGGTAGGCGATGAGCTTGGCTTCGCGCCTTCCTCTTGTGACCGTGTCGAGCACAAGACCGGCGACGAGGGAGAGGAATGCGAGGAGCATGAGGCCCGTGGAAAGGACGGCTGTCGGCAGACGCGGCACTATGCCCTGCTCCAGGTAAGTCACAAAGAGCGGAATGGCGAGTCCGACGGAAAAAAGCGCGAGAAAGATTGCGACTGCCGAAAAGAAGGAGAGCGGCCGCTCCGACCGGTAAAGCCCCAGGATCGTGAGCAGAATGCGCAGCCCGTCGCTCCAGGTATGCAGCTTCGAGGCCGAGCCTTGGGCGCGGGCATAATAAGGAGTGGGTAGCTCGGCAACCGGCAGCTCCAGCTCGAGGGCATGTACTGAGAGCTCCGTCTCGATCTCAAAGCCCCGTGAGAGCACCGGGAAGGACTTGACGAAACGCCGGGAGAACACGCGAAAGCCGGAAAGAATGTCCGTGAAGGTTGCCTTGAACACGGAAGCGAAAAAGGCGGACAGCGCGCGGTTGCCCGTTCGATGGCCCAAACGGTAGGCCTTCTCGTCCTTCGTGATGCGTGCGCCGACCACCATGTCGAGGCGTTCCTCCACCAGCCTGTTCACCATCGTGCCGACACTGTGCGCATCGTAGGTCGCATCTCCGTCGACCAGCACGTAGATGTCTGCGTCGACATCGGCAAACATCCGGCGCACGACATTTCCCTTGCCCTGGTGTGCCTCGCGTCGCACGTGCGCTCCTGCTGAGCGGGCGACTTCTGCTGTCCGGTCCGTCGAGTTGTTGTCATAGACATAGATGGCGGCGTGCGGGAGCGCGTCACGAAAGTCCCGCACCACCTGAGCGATTGCCGCCTCTTCGTTGAAGCACGGCACGAGCACCGCGACGCGCTGCGGCAGATCGCGGCCCCCGGCCGGCATGCTCGCATTTGCCGGCATACGGGTTGCTGCTCGCAAATCAGGTGCAGTCATTTGCGTTCCGGCGCACTTGCCCCATTACCTTGGCGTTTCTATGCTCGCGCGTATCAGTAGTGGAGCACGCCCGTTGGCCATTGTCGTTCCGTTTGAAAGCCGCTCCGCCCCTTCAGTCGATGCACTCGCCCTGCTGGTGCATCCCGACATGGAGCGCGTCAATAACACGATTCTGTCCCGGATCGGCTCGCAAGTTGCGATGATCCCCGAAGTGGCAAATCACCTGATTTCCTCAGGCGGCAAGCGCCTGCGCCCCATGCTTACGGTGGCGATGGCGAGGCTTGCCGGCTACGGCGGAGACGGTCACGTCAAGCTTGCAGCAGCAGTTGAGTTCATGCACACAGCCACCCTTTTGCACGACGACGTGGTGGACGAAAGCAATATGCGGCGCGGGCGGCTGGCCGCTCGCATGCTGTGGGGCAATGAAGCAAGCGTCCTCGTTGGCGATTTTTTGCTCGGACAAGCTTTCAAGATGATGGTCGAAGTGGCGTCCCTGAAGGCGCTCGAAATCCTCTCGTCCGCGGCTGCCATTATCGCCGAAGGGGAAGTCATGCAGCTGGGAATGGCCAAGAACACTGCCACCACGGAGGATGAATATCTGGCGGTCATTCGCGCCAAAACCGCCGAGCTGTTCGCCGCCGCGTGCGAGGTCGGCCCGGCGCTTGCGACCCGTCCCAAGGACGAGCAGGCAGCGTGCCGCTCGTTCGGAATGAACCTGGGCATCGCCTTCCAGCTGGTGGACGACGCGCTCGACTACGGAGGCAAGGCGGCCAAGCTGGGCAAGAATGTCGGGGATGACTTCCGTGAAGGCAAAGTCACCCTGCCGGTGGTGCTTTCATATCGTCGCGGGTCGGAAACGGAGCGCACCTTCTGGCGTCGGGCGCTCGAGGAAGCCAACACCAGCGATGCCGACCTCGAGCAGGCCGTACATTTGATGACCAAGCATCGTGCGCTCGAAGACACGATCCAGCGCGCCCGCCACTATGGGGCTATGGCGACCGATGCGCTCGCTCTGTTTCCTGCTTCGCCGATGAAACAGGCGCTGGAGGAAGCAGTAGAGTTCTGCATCTGCCGGTCGAATTAGAGCATGATGAAAAAGCCTGCCCACGGGCTTTGAGCCGATGGTGGGAGCCGGTCTTCGGAAAAGATCATGCTCCTCTAACTACGCGATCGCTGTCGTGCGCACCCACCAGGCTGGATAAGCTTCGCGCAAACTGCGTGCCGCTGCTCGTGCGCTCGCCCGCGAGGCAAACAGCCCGAAGCACGTCGCGCCCGAACCCGACATGCGCGCAACCGCACACCCTTGTTGGCTGTGCAGCAACTCAAGCACGCGCGCGATGGCGGGCTGCAATTGAACGGCCGCCGTCTCGAGATCATTGCGCTCGCTGGCCATTGCCGACAGAAATGAGCCGCGCTCTGCTGCGACTGCCAATAGGTTTTCAGCACCTGCAGTCGAAGGAGCGGAATTTCGATTTGACGATGCATGATCGAAGCTCGCAAACACATCCTTGGTGGCGAGCGTACAACCGGGATTGATCAGAACAGCCGGGATCGCGGGAATCGCAAGCGGTGGGAAAAGGACCTCGCCAATGCCGCGCATGACTCGCGCCTTTGTATCGAGGCAGACAGGCACATCGGCGCCGGTTGCCTTGGCCGCTTCCCAAACCCGCGCATCGCCTGGCGCAAGCCCATTTGCACGGGCGAGGAGCCGAAGCGCTGCAGCAGCGTCACTCGATCCGCCTCCCAATCCGGCTGCTACCGGCAGGCGTTTCGATAGCAGGAAAAGTCCCAGCTTCAATCCTTCGATGCGCTGCGCCAGCGCTCGCGCGGCCTTGAGCACCAGATTCTCGGAGATGTCGCCGCACGCCGGAGCGCCCGGGCCGAGCACCGCAAGCGAGAGGCGGTTATCCGGCGTGAAGTTTAACGTGTCGCCAACGGCAGCGAAGGCAACAAGGCTTTCGATGTCGTGATATCCGTCAGGCCGGCGGCCTACGACATGCAGCGTGAGATTGACTTTAGCCGGCGCCTTTTCGATCTGTGCAGTGCTCATGCAAAAACACACCGTCACCCGCGGACTTGATCCGCGGGCCCCAGCTTTCTCGCAACAACATGGATTGCCGGGTCAAGCCCGGCAATGAGGAAGAGTCTTAACCGCCGCCGGCCTTCTTGTCCGCGGCTTCGGCCGCAGAGGAGGTATCGTCCGGCAGTCCGAACTTGAGCTTCTCCTCGATCTTCGCGAGGTCCTCGGGCTCCGGTTTGAGATCGCGCGCATGCGACCACTGGAATCGCGCCTCGAGCACGCGGCCCACTCGCCAATAGGCATCGCCCAGATGATCATTGATCGTAGGATCTTCGGGCTTCAGCTCCACGGCGCGCTCGAGCTGCTTTACCGACTCCTCGACATTGCCGAGCCGGAAATAGGCCCATCCGAGGGAATCGACGATGTAGCCATCGTCGGCGCGCTGCTCGACGGCGCGCTTGATCATGCGCATGCCATCGTCGAGATTGACCCCTTGATCGATCCACGAATAACCCAGGTAGTTGAGCACGTGCGGCTGCTCGGGAAACAGCTCCAGCGCTTTTTTCAGATCCGCTTCCGCCTTGGCCCACTGCTTCGCGCGCTCGGAGCAGATGCCGCGGAAATAATAGATCACCCAGTTGGATTTCTCGGCTTTGCTGATCGTGTCGATGCCTTTTGAATAGACGTCCGCGCACTCGGCGAACTGCTTGCGACCGCGCAGCACATTGCCGAGAGCCATGATCGCCTCGAGATCGCCGGGGTTGGCGACGATCAACTTCTCAAGACTCGCCTTTGCCTCGTCAGTGCGCTCGAGCGTGTCGAGGTTCATTGCGATTTGAATCTGCGCGTTGCGCTGCAATGGAGAGTTGGGGGGCACCCTTTCATAGGTCTTGTTGGCGAGCTCCGGATTCTTGAGCGCTTCGTACAAGTCGCCGAGCGACAACAGGGCAAGCGAATGCTGGGGCACGAGATACAAGGCTAGCTGCAAATAGATCAGGCCGAGATCCTCGCCGCCGCGCCTGCCCAGCGCAGCGCCAAGCCCGTAAAGCACCTCCGCCGCGCCGGCTTGTGCGCTATCGACCATCGGCTGGACCTTTTGTCCCGCGTCGATCTCGCTGCGTTCCTCGGCGATGAGCGGATGCCGGGGCAAAGCTTCCTCGAATGTGCCAAGCACTTTCAGCGCATCGGCCGAATTGCCTTGCCGCGACAGGAAGCTCGCGTAGCTCTGCACGACGCGCAGCGCGCTGGGATCATTTTTGTAGGCACGCTCGAACCGCCGTGCGGCCTCTTTCTTCTGGCCGGCGAGGTCCAGAATAAGCGCCGCGTGCAGATCTTTGAAGATGGCGTACCATTCGGCCCCGGTCAGCTTATCGATCGAATCAGTTGCGAGTTTGGCTTCGCCGGGGGTGGCGAATGTCCACGCGGACAGCAGCGTCGCTGCGAGATCCGTGATGGGTCCTCGCACCGACTGCACAAGCTCTTTGCGCGCGATCGGATATTGTTTTTGCTTTATGGCCCGGACCCCGAGCACGAGCCGCGCGATGCGGTCGGTCTTGTCGACCAGCAACACCCGCTCGGCGAGCTTGATGGCTTCATCGACGTCGCCGTTTGCCAGGACGGCCAGGAAGGTGCGCTCGAGGAGCTCGTTGTTACGCGGATCGCCCCGTAGCGCGGAGCGGTAATACGCGGCGGCGGCCGCGGCGTCCCGCTGGCCGCCTGCATGGCGCGCGGCCAGGTAGCTGCCCGAGGTTGAAGTGCGCGAGGCCAGGGTTGTGGGCACTTGTGCACGAGCGGACAGCGCTGCGGGCCACGAAATGGCGAGCACGGCGAAAGCCGCACAAGCGGCATGCCTAAACATGGGCGAATGGATCACGGGTGGTCGACTCCATGCGGCGAACCAGCGCAAACGTCGCCGCGTCCGGACAGAAGGGCCCCCTTAATGCCAGCTTCGCATAGTGGCCCCGATCGCGGATGTCCAATCATGTTTCAATGTTCGGATCAGGGCAGCATCGTGACGGCTCTGGTCACATTCGCTCGCCCGATCACATGTTCGAGTAATTCGGGCCTCCACCGCCCTCCGGCGGCACCCAGTCGATATTCTGATTCGGATCCTTGATGTCGCAGGTTTTGCAATGAACGCAATTCTGCGCGTTTATGATGTAGCGAGAGGTCCCACCTTCTTCGATCCACTCGTACACCCCTGCAGGACAATAGCGCGCGGAAGGACCGCCGTAACGGTCGTGCTCGGATGTCTTCTGCAGTGCCGGATCGCGTACCTTGAGGTGTGGCGGCTGGTCTTCCTCGTGGTTGGTATTGGAAAGGAAGACGGAAGAGAGCCGATCAAAAGTTAGCTTCCCGTCGGGCTTGGGGTAGGGGACGGGTGCATATTCGGCAGCTGGGCGCAGCGCGGCATAATCCGGTTTCCCGTGCCCGAGCGTGCCGAAAAACGAAAATCCCAACGTGTTCGTCCACATGTCGAGGCCGCCGAGTGCAATTCCCAGATCCGTACCGAATCGCGACCAGAGCGGCTTGGCATTGCGTACTTTCCAGAGATCGTGCCCGATGGGTGAGGTCACCCAAGCCTGATCAAGCTCCGCGAGCTCATCGTTGCTGCGGCCCTGCGCCAGCGCCTTGCCAACGTGCTCGGCCGCGAGAATGCCGGAGTGGATCGCGTTATGGCTCCCCTTGATGCGCGGCACATTCATGAAGCCGGCGGCACACCCGATAAGCGCGCCGCCCGGAAACGTCAGTCTCGGCACCGATTGCCAGCCGCCTTCAGTGAGCGCGCGCGCTCCATAACCGAGCCGTTTGCCTGAGCGCAGGGTCGTGGCAACGAGCGGTTGGGTCTTGAACCTCTGGAATTCTTCGAAGGGCGAGAGATACGGGTTCGCATAGTTAAGATGCACGACAAAGCCAACCGAGACGAGGTTGTCGTCAAAATGATAAAGGCACGATCCCCCGCCGGTGCGGCGGTCGAGCGGCCAGCCGAAGGTATGTTGCACATAACCGGG
>DATCJI010000478.1:0-2787 GCA_036562835.1 Xanthobacteraceae bacterium
ATAACGATCGCCGCCGCTCAGCTAGGCATGATCAGGACCGCAAGCGCGCAAGCCGGGAACGCAAAAGCGAAACAGCTGCCTGCGATCAAGCCCGGGACGAACACGTCATTCCCGTCTCTGAAGCAGATCAATGCCGGCCCGCTGAGCGCTGGATACGCCGACGTCGGTCCTGCGAACGGCGCTCCAGTCATTCTGCTGCACGGCTGGCCCTATGACATCCACAGCTTCGTCGACGTCGCGCCCTTGCTGGCGCAGGCCGGCTATCGAGTGATCATACCGTATGTGCGCGGCTACGGCACAACCCGATTTCTTTCCACCGAAACGCCGCGCAACGGGCAGCAAGCCGTTGTTGCGGTCGATGTAATCGACCTGATGGATGCGCTGAAGATCCCCAAGGCTACGATTGGCGGGTTCGACTGGGGCGCGCGGTCGGCCAATATCGTCGCGGCGCTCTGGCCGGAGCGCTGCAAGGCCCTCGTTTCCGTCAGCGGATATCTGATCGGCAGCCAGAAGGCCGGCACCATGCCGTTGCCGCCGCAAGACGAGCTGCAATGGTGGTACCAATATTATTTCGCGACGGAACGCGGCCGGGCGGGTTATGACAAATACCGGCGGGAATTTTCGAAGCTCATCTGGCAGCTCGCCTCACCGAAATGGAAGTTCGACGATCCGACCTTCGAGCGCAGCGCGGCGTCGTTCGACAACCCGGATCACGTCGCCATCGTCATCCATAACTACCGCTGGCGCCTCGGACTTGCCGAAGGCGAAGCGAAATACGACGACTTGGAGAAACGGCTTGCCGACGCTCCGCTGATCGCGGTGCCCACCATCACGCTCGAGGGCGATGCCAACGGCGCCCCCCACCCGGACGCGAGCGCGTATGCGAAAAAATTCTCGGGCAAATACGAGCACCGCGTGATCGACGGCGGCATCGGGCACAATCTGCCCCAGGAAGCGCCGCAGGCATTTGCGCAGGCTATCGTCGACGTCGACAGCTTCTGATACAAAGGCGCAGATACCCTTCACAAGGCACGCACAAATGAGCAGTCGTCCGCCGCTGCCTCCCTTTACTGCCGAGACTGCAGCCCAAAAGGCGCGAATGGCCGAGGACGCATGGAACACGCGCGACCCCGCCCGGGTTGCGCTCGCCTACACGCCGGACAGCCGCTGGCGCAATCGGGCGGAGTTTATTCATGGTCGAGCCGAGATCGAGGCGTTTCTGACACGCAAATGGAATCGCGAGCTTGACTACCGCCTCATCAAAGAAGTGTGGGCGTTCCGCGAGAACCGCATCGCGGTGCGTTTCGCCTACGAATGGCACGATGACAGCGGCAGCTGGTTTCGCAGCTATGGGAATGAGAACTGGGAATTCGACGCGCAGGGCCTGATGCGCCTGCGCATCGCCAGCATAAATGATCTCCCGATCAGGGAGAGCGAGCGGAAGTATCACTGGCCGCTTGGCCGCCGTCCCGATGATCACCCGGGCTTGAGCGATCTCGGGCTGTAGAGGACAGCGCGCCAGGCAGTTGGAGCGAGATAGCTTTTGCTGAAACGCTATTCCGTTCTATTTATTTAGTGGAGCAATGATCTATTCCGAAAACCGGTTCCACTTTTCGGGATCATGCTTTTGCGCGCTAGTTGGCGGCGAAACAATAGAACAGTCCGGCACCGCCACTCGCTTTCAGTTGGTCCTGGCTGCAGCCGCGCGAGCCATGCGACGAATTCCAGGATTTCATGTGCCAGGTATCTTTAAGGCCCTGGCGGTCATGATGCCCGACGATGGCGGAACCTTCGCCGCTCTTTGTCCAGTTTCCACATGTCGTGTCGCCGCCGGCCGTCGAGAACATTCCTTGCGGGTCCGAGCCGGTCAGCATGTCATGCGTGTTCACCGGGTCGCCACGACCGCTGATGACTTCGCCTTTTTCACTGAGCGCGGTGGTCTTGTTGATATTGTTTGAGGCCGAGTGCAGGTCGTCCACACTCTTGGCCACGACAACGGCCTTGGCATTCTGCCACGGTCCGTGACCAATTCGATCACGCGCGTTGACGCCGGCATCGCCGCCAGGCAGCGTCGTGCTGAGGTAAGCTCGCCAGGTAGTGGCAGTGGCACCTGCTGCCTTGGCCAGTGCCGCGCAGTGAGCATCGGCGCCTTCCAGTCCGCCGAGATCGGCCCCGTTACCCTTGCCGACGCTGGTTACAAAAAATGTCATGTTTGCCTGCTGGGCTTGTGCCGCATCAAGTACGCCAGCGATCGCAAATGCGGCTAGGAGGGAAAATCCAAAATTTCTGCTCATGGAAGCTGACCCTCCAGCGGTTTCGGGCGGATATCCTGACACAAGCGGTCAGCCTCAGCTATGCGGGTTGATCAGAGGGTTCTGCTCGCTCGGCAGATCATTCAGGTGGCAGGCCGCGAGATGCTCGGCCTCCGTGAGGCGCAGCTGCGGCTCCTCGATGTGGCAGCGAGCGAACACGTACGGACATCGGGTGTGAAAGCGGCAAGCCTTCGGCGGATTGACCGGGCTGGGCACATCGCCTTTGAGCACGATGCGCTCGCGCGAGGCTCCGGGCTCGGGGACAGGCACGGCGGAAAGAAGCGCCTTCGTGTACGGATGCCTCGGCGCAGCGAACACATTCCGTTTCGGCCCGAGCTCGACGATCTTGCCCAGATACATCACCGCGACACGGTGCGTCATATGCTCGACAATGGCCAGGTCATGGCTGATGAACAGAAGCGAGAGCCCAAGCTCCTGCTGCAGGTCGTGCAGCAGATTGACGATCTGCGCCTTC
>DATCJI010000479.1:0-3916 GCA_036562835.1 Xanthobacteraceae bacterium
GTTAACCGTGGGCCTGGTTTGGTGTTTCAATGCAAGCGGCGCAAATCCATGTAGGGGGGAGCGCGCCGCCAACATAACGGGGCAGGGGCATGGATCGCATTCGCATTACGGGTGGCCGCAAGCTCAACGGCAGCATTCCGATCTCCGGCGCAAAGAACGCGACCCTGCCACTCATGATCGCGAGCCTGCTGACCGATCAGGTGCTCGTTCTTGAGAACGTCCCACGGCTTGCCGATGTCAATCTGCTGCAGCGCATTCTCGGCAATCACGGCGTCGACATTACTGTGAACGGCAAGCGGGTAGGTGAGACGCAATACGACGGGCAGACTCTGCACATTAATGCCGGCAATATCATCGACACCACCGCGCCTTATGAGCTTGTCTCGCGCATGCGGGCGAGCTTCTGGGTCATTGCGCCCCTTGTCGCGCGCATGGGGCAGGCGCGCGTATCCATGCCGGGCGGCTGCGCAATTGGTACACGGCCGGTCGATCTTCTGCTGATGGCGCTCTCCAGCCTTGGCGCCGAGATTGAGATCGACCGGGGCTATGTCATCGCGCGCGCGCCCGACGGCCTGAAGGGCGGCACGATCAGCTTCCCCAAAGTAACGGTGAGCGGCACGCACGTGGCTATTATGGCCGCGTCTCTCGCCCGGGGCAGCACGGTCATCGAGAACGCGGCGCGTGAGCCCGAGATCGGCGACGTTGCCGACTGTCTCAACAAGATGGGCGCAAAGATCAGCGGGGCGGGGACTTCCCGCATTGTGATCGAGGGCGTGCCTAAGCTCACCGGCGCGCGCCATCGCGTGGTGCCGGACCGCATCGAGACCGGCACCTATGCGATGGCCGTGGCCATGACCGGCGGTGATGTGGTTCTCGAGAACGCGCGGCCGGAGCTGCTGCAGGCAGCCTTCGATGTGCTGGCCCATGTAGGTGTCGAGGTCACGCCAACCAATGCGGGCGTGCGCGTGGCCCGCAATGGCAGCGGCATTGCGCCCGTCGAGGTGACGACCTCGCCATTCCCGGGCTTCCCCACCGACCTGCAGGCGCAGCTCATGGCCCTGATGACCAGGGCCAAGGGGACCTCGCGCATCACGGAAACGATCTTCGAGAACCGGTTCATGCATGTGCAGGAGCTGGTGCGGCTCGGCGCGCACATCGCGCTCGACGGCGAATGCGCGACGATCGAGGGCGTGGAGACGCTCACGGGGGCGCCGGTCATGGCAACCGATCTGCGCGCCTCCGTCTCATTGGTGATTGCCGCGCTTGCCGCGGAGGGCGAGACCATGGTGCACCGCGTCTATCATCTGGACCGCGGCTTTGAGCGCCTCGAGGACAAGCTTTCCGCCTGCGGGGCGGCGATCGAGCGGGTGAGCGGCTAGGGTCTATCGCGTCGGGGACCGCCTTGCGCCTGCATAGGTGCATTCCTAAGTACGCAAGAGCCAGCAGCCGAAACCGGTAGGGAGCGCATGACATGGAGCCGGTGAAGTTCGTTGCCCTCGACCGCGATGACATGGAAGTCATCTCCGCTCATGTTCAGGACGCGCTGGTCAAGGTAGCGGACATTCTCTGGAGGCCGCAGGAAAAGCGTCTGGTCATCGCGCTCAATCGATTCGACTGGCTTTCGGCGCAGGCGAACCGGCCACAGCTGCGCCGCTGCCGTTCCGTATTGCGTTTCGATCGCGTGATCAGCTGCAAATGCCGGAGCGTCAATCCGGCAGGCAAGGATGCCATTCTCAACCTGCTTGCGATCGAGTTTCAGGAGGCGGACGCCCCCGCCGGCATTGTGACGCTGACCTTTTCGGGCGGCGGCGTGCTGCGGCTCGAAGTTGAATGCCTCGAATCCGAATTGGCGGATCTGGGTCCGTCCTGGCCCGCTGCCGTGCGGCCTATTCACGCCGAGGATGCGCCCGACATCAGGGTTGACGCTTCATCGTCTCCCGGCCATTGAGCGCTGATCCATCTCTTGTCCCGGGCGCAGCGCAGCACGAAGCGCCTGTGCGGCGCGCAGTGGTGCGCTGCAGAACCGGGACCGCGAAGGAAAGAATTCTGTTGCGGCGATCCCGGATCAGCAGTGCACCGCGCCATCCATCTGGAAAAATGAAGTAAGCGGCGCGGGCGCGCTGCACTGCATCCGGGACACAAGTCCTCGGTAGAAAATGCCGTACCGACTAGACAGCCGCGCTTCCGACTTTGAAATCTCCTTTCGTGCCTTTCTCGCCGGCAAGCGCGAGACAATGGCGGATGTCGAGGCGAGCGTCCGCGCTATCATTGCCGATGTGATTGCCCGCGGTGACGCGGCACTGATCGAGGCAAGCAGAACCTACGACCGGGTCGAGCTCAACGAGATCGGGCTCGCCGTTTCCGCCGCAGATACCGACGTGGCGTACGCCGGCTGCGATCGCAAGGCGCTCGATGCGCTCGGTTTTGCCCGCGATCGGATCGAGGCGTTTCACGCCCGGCAACTCCCGCGCGATGAGAGCTTTGTCGACGCGCTCGGCGTCGAGCTCGGCTGGCGCTGGTCGGCGGTTGAATCCGTGGGAGTTTATGTACCCGGCGGCACCGCTGCCTATCCATCCTCGGTATTGATGAATGCCATTCCGGCGAAGGTGGCCGGGGTGCCGCGTGTCGTAATGGTCGTGCCGGCGCCGGACGGCGAAATCTCTCCGCTCGTGCTTGCCGCTGCGAAGCTCGCCGGAGTTGATGAGATCTACCGCATCGGCGGCGCACAAGCGGTTGCGGCGCTGGCCTGTGGCACGCAAACCATTGCACCGGTCGCGAAGATCGTCGGACCGGGCAATGCCTATGTGGCAACCGCCAAGCGGCTCGTCTTCGGAAAAGTCGGCATCGACATGATTGCGGGGCCTTCGGAAATATTGGTGGTTGCCGATGAGACCGCACACCCGGAGTGGATTGCGGCTGACCTCCTCGCGCAGGCCGAGCACGATGCGAATGCCCAGGCCATTCTCATCACCGACAGTCGCACGCTCGCGGACGAGGTCGAAAACGCAATTGCCGCGCAGGTCGCCGCGTTGCCGCGAGCTGCGCTTGCGCGCGCATCGTGGCGCGACTTCGGGGCCATCATCCTTGTGCCTGCGCTCGCGGAAGCCGTCGCGCTCGTCGATGCGCTCGCGCCTGAGCACCTCGAGCTCGCAACCCCGGCCGCAGAGGCGCTCGCGCCGCGCATTCGCAATGCGGGCGCGATCTTCATGGGATCCCATACGCCGGAGGCGATCGGCGACTACGTTGCCGGTTCCAATCACGTGCTGCCGACAGCGCGCGCGGCCAGGTTCTCGTCCGGATTGGGTGTGCTCGATTTCATGAAGCGCACCTCGATTCTCCGGTGCGGGCCGGAGCAATTGCGCGCGTTGGCCCCGGCAGCCATCACGCTCGGTAAGGCCGAGGGGCTCGACGCGCATGCGCGCTCGGTTGCCATGCGCTTAAATCCCCGATCATGAGCGCGCGCGCGGCGAAGCAACCCACGCATCGGCTGGTTGCCGTCACCCTCGATGAACAATCCATCGGCCGCTCCAATTCAGACGTGGAGCATGAGCGCGCAGTGGCGATTTACGATCTCCTCGAGGAGAACACCTTTGCGCCGATTGCCAGTGACGAGGGCCCGTTTACGCTGCATCTGAGCATCACCGGAAGCCGCCTGATGTTCGACATCCGGCGTGCCGACGGTTCTCCGGTCGTTGCGCATCTCCTCTCGCTCACGCCGCTGCGACGGCTGGTCAAGGACTATTACACCGTCTGCGACAGCTATTACGCGGCGATCCGCACCGCGACGCCGGATCGCATCGAGGCGCTCGACATGGCGCGCCGCGGGCTGCATGACGAGGGCTCGCACGTTCTGATGGAGCGCCTCGAGCGCAAGGTGAAACTCGATTTCGACACCGCGCGCCGATTGTTCACGCTC
>DATCJI010000503.1:0-7040 GCA_036562835.1 Xanthobacteraceae bacterium
CCTGGTGTGGCCCCAGTCGTGGCCCCGCCGCCGTTGCCTCGTTGTCTTCACATGCGTCTACCCTGGTACAGCTGGGTGGACTCGAACCACCGACCTCTTGGTCCACAGCCAAGCGCTCTAACCAACTGAGCTACAGCTGCACTCGACGAGGTAGTAGGAGCGCCCCCCTGATTTGACAAGTCTCGTCTGGAAACGGGTTCCCACTTTTCGGGCGCAGCACACGGAATCAAAAAGGGCCCGGTGCGTCAGGGCCCTTCAGGTTCGCTGCGCAGCGAATTGCTCAGGAAAACTTCAGGACCTTCCCAAAGCTCTCCTTCACAGGTTCGACGGTCTCGGCAGCCGTCTTCTGCGCGATGGCCGCAAGTTCCTTGGTCTGCGTCGCAACCGCCTCGTACTGCTTGCGGGTGTGCGCGGTTGAGAGCTCGACTGCTTCGGAAAGCGACTTCACATTGATCAGCTTTGTGGCGAAGTCGAATGCCGCATTGGTATTCTGCCGCGCCGCCTCGATCACCTTCTGGCCGTACTCGGACACACCTTTGCTCGCGGTGGCGTAGGTGCCCTCGAGCACATCCGTGGCCTCCTCGGCGACCGACTTAAACCGATCGTAGGTTTCCTTCGCCTGCGAGACGCTCTTTTCCGCCATCTCACGGAAGGCATTGCTGATCTCGAATTTCGGCAGGTCGAAATGCGGCAGCTCGAATTTCGGCAAAGCCGACGCCGCTACGGCTTTCTTGGACCTCGACGAGGTATTCGGTTCCAGGGTTTCAGACATGACATTCCTTGATAATCGCTGGGCAAAACAGGGACGGTCACGAACAGGCGCCCTTACCCTGCTCGCACCGCATGACGACCGCCGCAGACGAAAACTCCACCGCGCCGTTTCGGCCCAGATATAATGAGCTGTTTGGTGCGTTGCAACAAAATTGTGCAACGCACAAATAGGTGACCAGCTATGCAGAAAAAGAGCTTTAGGAGCGTTTAGGCGAAGCGGTATCGGCGGCTGCTTTGCCCGCCGTCTCCCCCAGCTCGCGAGCCTGCTCAGTGAATACCTGAAGCTGCGTGCGCACGTATTCGGCCTGCACCTTCATAACTTCTTGCACGTCCTTTGCCCGCACGAGCTGCTGGGCAAATTCAAACGACCGGGCAACGTTCTGCTCCGCAAAATCCATCGCCTTCTCGGCGACCTGGGCCGCGCCCTTGCGAGCGGTCTCGGCCTGACCTTCCATTGCACTGACGGCCTGATGGGCCGCGGATATGAAACCGTCGAAGGCTTGTTTCGCCTGCTCGACGCTCTTTTCTGCAAACGCCCTCATTTCCGAGGGAATCTCAAATCGCTCCTGGGCGGCCATGGGTGATACTCCTTTGCGCTAGTGTCCTGTTTCGCACATTTGGCCGTGTATTGTTGCGAGCCATGCGATTGGGCCACACGTTGGTCGGGGCCGCGTGCGTGGCAGGGCTGCTAAACCTTTTATCAGATAGAGAAGAACGATGCGAATCCTTGAAATCCGCGAATGCGCCGTACCGATCGCATCGGACATCCGAAATTCGAGCATCGACTTTTCGGAGATGACCACTTCGGTTGTCGCAGTGCTCACCGATGCGAGAAGCGACGGAAAACCGGTCACCGGCTTCGCATTCAACTCAACCGGCCGCTATGCGTGCGGCGCGGTGATGCGGGCACGTCTCATTCCGCGCATCATGGCAGCGGAGTCGGGCTCACTCCTGGATGAAAATGAAAACATTGATCCGGCCAAAGTCGTTGGCGTGATGATGCAGCGCGAGAAATCCGGAGGCCACAGCGAGCGCTCGATTGCGATCGGCACGATCGAAGTGGCGGTTTGGGATGCGCTCGCCAAGAAGGCAGGCAAACCGCTGCACCGTGTGCTCGCCGAGCGCTACAGCGGCGGAAAGAGCGCGAATAACGTTTTCTGCTACGTCGGAGGCGGCTGGTATTTCCCGGGTCAAACAATCGCAGACCTTCAGGACGAGATGCGGCGCCATTTGGACGCTGGCTACACCATGCTCAAGATGAAAATTGGAGGTCTCAAATTGAGCGAGGACTTGCGCCGCGTGGAGGCGGTGCTGGCGATCATGCCATCAGGCGCGCAGCTTGCCGTCGATGCGAACTCCAAGTTCGATCGTCGCGAAGCGCTCGCCTATGCTCGCGCGCTCGCTCCATTCAAGTTGCGCTGGTTCGAGGAGCCATGCGATCCACTCGATTACGCACTCCTCGCGGAGATCGCGACCATCTATGAGCCACCCCTGGCGAGTGGAGAAAATCTCTTCTCCACCCAGGATGTGCACAATCTGGTTCGCTTTGGAGGCATGCGGCCGGAGCGTAATGACGTCATCCAGGTGGACCCCCCGCAAGCGTACGGGATCGCGCAGTATGGACGCACGGTTGCCATGCTCGAGGGGAAGGGCTGGCAACGGAGTGCCCTGTTCCCGCATGGCGGCAACCAGATGTCCCTCGCCATTGCCGGCGGCTTAGGGTTGGGCGGAGCCGAATCCTATCCGGGTGTTTTCGGCGCGTTCGGCGGCTTTGCGGACGGAGCAAGGGTCGAAAAAGGCTATCTGCCCCTGCCGGATCTTCCAGGCATCGGCTTTGAGGGCCAATCTGCACTCTACGCGATCATGCGGGAGCTTGCGGCCTGAGCCGCTCGAGCCTTCCGCTGGTTAACGTTATCTTGCTTTCGACAGCTTTATGCGGCCACCGAGATGGACCGGTGCGCCGCTCGGGATTACCAGTTGCGTGTGGGTGCGGGTCGCCGGCTCATGCCGGCAGGGAGGGTGTCCTCAATGGCGCAACCGGTGCGGTTCGTTTGGCAAACCGACCAGGAAGGGCGATTCACGCTCGCCTCCGCAGAGTTCATGAGTCTTGTCGGCGAACAAACGGCCACCCTGCTCGGCCAGCCGTGGTGCGATATAGCGGCGAAACTCGGCCTCGATCCGGATGGGCAGATTGCGCAGGCCCTCGCGACCCAAGATACCTGGAGTGCACTTACCGTCGCATGGCCAACAGGAAAGAAGGACCATTCGCTTGCGGTGGAACTCTCCGGTCTCCCGGTTTTCGACCGCGAGCGCAGTTTCCGCGGGTATCGGGGTTTCGGGATCTGCAGGGATGCTCCTCCGATCGCGGCGGCCTTTGTCGAGGAAAGCCCGGACGCGGCTACACCCGCACGACTGAGTGAGGCACGCGAGCTCGCGACAGGCACTCACAACGCGCAGCACAATGTGCTGATACTGCGCAGCAGTGAATCCGTCGGCAAAGCCGCACCGACCCTGAGCCCGGCTGAGCATGAGGCATTCCAGGAAATATCACGCAAGCTCGGCCGTGGTTTGAGGCGCAGAAGCGCCGAGCATACCCTCCACTCAGCCATTGTCAGAGATGAGATCACTGAGATCGCTGCTGAGCTGAACACCGGACACATGGATGCGGAGAAACCTCCTGCAGAGCGCACGTCCGACATTCGAGGCATTCTCGACCGCATGCCCGTGGGCATTCTCATCTATCGTTTGAGCCAGATGTTCTATGCCAATCCGACTTTCCTTTCTTGGTCGGGGCACAACAATCTAGATGGGTTGATCGAAGCAGGCGGCTTGGACGAATTGTTCATCGAGCCACTTGCCGCCGCGATACAAACGGAGGCGGACGCAGCGTTGAGGGTGAAGCTGACCGGCAGGTCAAACAGCTCGATTGAATGCGAGCTGTTCAACATCGTTTGGGAGGGTGAACCGGCGCATGCGCTGCTCGCAGAAGTGGCGACGGACACGAACCGCCTAAACGGCAAGCCGCAAAACCGAGCGGAAGTTTCCGGCTCGGCCAGCTCTGCATTCATTGCGCATGTGAGCCATGAGCTGCGTACCCCGCTTAATTCCATCATCGGGTTCGCGGAGCTGATAACTGAGGAGCGGCTCGGTCCCTTGGGTAACCCTCGGTACCGAGAATATCTCAAGGACATCCATGCGTCGGGCACGCATCTGCTTTCATTGGTCAATGATTTGCTGGATATTTCAAAGCTCGAAGCGGGCAAGTTCACCCTTACGCCTGCGCTTCTCGACCTCAATGAGATCGTGGCCCTGTGCGTGGCTCTGATGCAACCGCAGGCGCAGCGCAGCCGGGTCGTGATGCGTAGCTCGCCATCCGCGGCGATGCCGCGCATTTCCGCTGACGTCCGCTCGATACGACAAATGCTGTTTAACCTGCTTGCGAACTCGGTGAAGTTCACACCCGCAGGCGGTCAAGTGATCGTATCGACGTCGCTTAACGAGCCGTTCCATGCGGTGCTGCGCGTGCGGGATACGGGCAAGGGCATGAGCGCCGACGAAATTCAGGCGACTATGGATGCCGGGCGGCACTGGAACGGCGCGCCCGGCGTGAATGGAGGCTTCGGCTTGCTCCTGACCAGGGCTCTGGCCGAGGCGAATGGAGCAACATTCCACATGACCAGCACACCGGGTGCCGGCACGCTCGTCGAGATCGCCTTTCCGGCGATTGTCGGCCCGGAGTGACAAGCCGACGCAGCGCGAGTGCGGCGCCCGCCGAATTGAAGTATGATTGCCCGCAGCAACAGCGCTGCAGGCGGTCATGGGATTCTTTGCTCGCACAAGCGTCATCATCGTCTTCCTCGCCGCGGCTCTGCTTTGGCCTGGCGGTGACGTGAGGGGCGCGGAGCAGGTGGATCTGCTCCTGGTCCTCGCTTCCGATGTATCCCGCAGCGTCGATCACCCGAAATTCCTGCTCCAGCGTGAAGGCTACGCGGCCGCCGTTGCAGACCGTGAAGTCATTGATGCCATCAGGTCCGGGCCACACCAGCGGATTGCGCTCTGCTTTTTGGAATGGTCGGGCTTTGGCGCGCAAAAGGTGGTGGTCGACTGGACGTTGATCGACGGACTGCCAGCGGCGCGGAAATTTGGCGATCAGCTGCTTGAGCTGCCGCGCTCCTTCGCCGACCGTACCTCCATAAGCGGGGGGATCGATTTTGCCGCCGAGCAGTTCGAGGGCGCGCCCTTTGTCGCCGCCCGGCGCACCATAGATGTATCGGGCGACGGCACTAACAATGCGGGCCGGGACGTGAAAGCAGCCCGCGATGAGGCGCTCGCGAAAGGCGTTGTCATTAATGGCCTGGTCATACTTAGCGATCGACCCGTACCGTGGAATGCCGAGCACACGAATCCGCCGGGCGGGCTGCAGAAATATTACGAGGACAATGTTGTGGGGGGCCCCGGCGCTTTCGTCATCGTGGCCGAGAATTTTCATTCCTTTGGCCGCGCCATCCTCAAGAAGCTGGTCGCGGAAATCGCGCTCCGGCCGACATCTTCTCCCGTCATTCGCTGAACCGGTCGGCGTTGCGGCTCCCGCAGCAGCGGGATAAGAACCATATCAAAAAGAGTTTGCGCGCCTGAGCGCCAACCGAGGCAAATGCATGAAGAAGGTCTATCCGGATGCGCGCAAAGCGCTTGCCGGCCTGCTCAAGGACGGTATGACGATCATGGCCGGCGGGTTCGGCCTTTGCGGTATTCCTTCAACGCTGATCGAGGCTGTCCGGGAATCCGGCGTCAAGGACCTCACCGTGGTTTCCAACAACTGCGGCATTGATGGGATCGGCCTCGGCGTGCTTCTCGACAGCAAACAGATAAAAAAGATGATCTCGTCGTATGTCGGGGAGAACAAGACTTTCGCGCAGCAATATCTTGCCGACGAGCTTGAGATCGAGTTCAACCCCCAGGGAACGCTTGCCGAGCGCATTCGGGCTGGCGGCGCCGGCATCCCGGCCTTTTTCACGAAGACGGGCGCCGGCACCCTCGTGGCAAAGGGCAAGGAGGAACGTGAATTCGACGGCGAGCGTTACGTAATGGAACGCGGTCTCGTCGCCGATCTTTCCCTTGTGCATGCGTGGATGGGGGACACGGAAGGCAATCTCGTGTATCGGAAGACCGCGCGTAACTTCAATCCGATGATGGCGAGCGCCGGCAGGATGACCGTGGCCGAAGTCGAGAATTTGGTACAGCCGGGAGACTTCAATCCGGATCACATTGTCACGCCCGGCATTTACGTACACCGCATGATTCACGTGCCGAATGCGGTCAAACACATAGAGCAGCGCACGGTGCGCAAGCGCACCGCGGCCCCTGCCGGAGCTGGAGAGGAAGTGTGATGCCGTGGACCCGCGAGCAGATGGCCGAACGTGCTGCGAAGGAATTGCGCGACGGCTTCTATGTCAATCTGGGAATTGGCATTCCCACGCTGGTGTCAAACTATATCCCGCCGGGAATGAGCGTGCAGCTGCAGAGCGAAAACGGCATGCTCGGCTTTGGTCCCTTTCCTTATGAGGGCGAAGAGGATCCGGATCTGATCAACGCGGGCAAGCAGACGGTCACCGAGATCCCTACCACCAGCTTCTTCTCATCCGCTGAAAGCTTCGCCATGATTCGCGGTGGCCATATCGACCTCTCCATTCTAGGCGCGATGCAGGTTGCGCAGAACGGTGATCTCGCGAACTGGATGATTCCGGGAAAGATGGTCAAAGGCATGGGCGGTGCCATGGACCTCGTGGCAGGGGTCAAGAAGGTGGTCGTCGTCATGGAGCATTCGGCCAAGAACGAGCCAAAGCTGCTCAAACGCTGCACCCTCCCTCTGACCGGCGCGAGCGTCGTCGACATGGTCATTACCGATTTGGGAGTGTTCACCATCGACAAGAAGGGCCGCAGCGGCATGAGCTTGATCGAGCTTGCGCCGGGGGTCAGTCCCGATGAGATTCGCAGAAAGACCGAGGCTGATTACCAGGTCCGACTCGCACCGCAGCCGCAGCACCTAAGCTCCGTCGCTTAACCAGACGACAGACGACAGAGGACGGAACATAGATTAGGGTGATGGTAACCTGAGGAGTGGCGGCTCGACGTCCCTTCATCCTTCTGCTCTCTGTCATCTGTCCTCTGTCCGATTCCGGCCACGAAAGGGTCACAGACCGCCTGCAAAACCCGGCACGGATCGATATAATTGCGCCATCCGCAGGGTAAGGGCCGGGTCACCCGGCGAA
>DATCJI010000007.1:0-3353 GCA_036562835.1 Xanthobacteraceae bacterium
GTAACCTGCGCGAAACGGGCTGCGGCGGGAATTGCCGCAGTGCCGCATCACACTACCGTAAGCTTTCGCGCTTTCCTAGGAACGGATCGCGCGAGCTCCTGTTGGCTTAATGTCATTGCGGTTCGTGAGCGAGTGGGTGCGCAAATGAGCAGGACCGAGCAATATATGAACCTGGCCGCCGAGGTGCGCGCCAAGGCGGAGCTCGAGGACAGCCCCATCATCAGGGCTGAATGGGAGAATCTGGCCGAGACCTATGTGCGGCTTGCCGAGCAGTCCGAGGGCGCGCCCAGCGCGTCGACCTACGACCCGATCCAGGACCTGCTCGACCGCGCGCGGCCGAAAAAGAAGAAGCGGTGACCCGGCCTACGCTCGCTACGCGAGCTTCGGCGGGTTGAGTCCGCCGTAGCGCGTGAGCGCGAAGGCGGAAAGCGGTGAGGGCAGGCGGCAAGCAAAGATCGGGCAGACAGAACTGACGGGCGAAGACACACACTCCGCTCATTGACGACGGACGAAGACACACATTCCGCTCACCCCCGCGAAAGCGGGGGTCCAGGGCAGCTTGTTACGACCGCAGAATTCTTGGCCCTGGATTCCCGCTTTCGCGGGAATGAGCGGATGAGGGATTGTGCGCACAACGGCGCGCAGTCACTTCACCATCGCCCTGATGCGCGCGGCAGACGTGCCGTGTTTCTGCACCAGCCAGATCAGGTCGCCGATCGAGACGCGCAGCTCGTTGCACCAGTAGGTGAGATCGTGCTCGTTGTTGATGTCGATCTCGTCCGGATTTTGCGGGGTCCAGTCGTCCGGCACCAGCGGCACGGAGTCGGTAAACGATTGGTCTGACATCACGCACTCATTTCTTATTCAATGTCGGCGTGGGGCCGCGCATTTTACGCGGCCCCATCGTGTATCCCATCTTCATGGGTGTGCCATCGCCGGGGCTTCGAGGAGAAGACAAACCGCTCGGCGATCACGCTTCTGCAACGCGCGAGGGTGCCGGCCGTTCCTGTTCCAGCCGCGCGGCCAGGTAGGTTCCCAAAGGCAACCCATGCCGTATTGCATATTCACGCCTTCGCCCCAAGCGTCGCCCCCTACGCGCCTAGCGAGCGGAGCCGGGTAACAGCCCAGTCTTGCAGATGCCGCCAGCCAAGTCTCCAGCCAAGTCCAGCCAGGTCTGGGCACCAGTGTCGCAGTCAAATTTCGCAGCTGGTTTGGGGAGGGGGCAAGCGCCATTGGCCGTATTCCGGGGCCCCGCGAAGGCGGGGACGGAATGAGCAGGGTCTCTTGCGAGCCCGGTGCCGGCTTCCGCAGCTCTCCGCCGTCATGGCCGGACTTGTTCCGGCCATCCACGTCTTGATGCGGTGCAATTCTGCAAGGCGTGGATGGCCGGCATAAAGCCGGCCATGACGACTGAAAGGATGTTGCACGGAGTCCAAATTTCCGCTCATTCCGGCGAGCCGGCTACGCTCGCCGCGCGAGCTCCCGCTTTCGCGGGGACGAACGGAGTGCTCGACGAGCTTGCGGTGTCATCTGCCTGCAATATTATCATGTCGAAAAGGCCGGGGTCGCCAAAGCCCTAACCACTTATGCCTCGCGGGGGAGGACTACCCATGAAAACCAAAATGAAAACCAAAACGAAAACCAAAACGAAAACCAAAACGAAAACGAAGCTGATCGGTCTTGCTTTTGTCGCGCTTGCCGCTGTCACGCTGCGCACACCGGCGCAGGCCGCGGACCTGATCTGCTACAACTGCCCGCCGCAATGGGCCGACTGGGCTTCGATGCTCAAGGCCATCAAAGCCGACCTCGGCTACGACATCCCGCATGACAACAAGAATTCCGGACAAACTTTGTCGCAGTTGATCGCCGAGAAAGGCAATCCTGTTGCCGACATCGCCTATATGGGCGTCGACGTCGGCTACAAGGCGAAAGACGCGGGCGTGCTCGAGCCGTACAAGCCGAAGGGCTTTGACGACATCCCAGCAGGCCTGAAGGATCCTGAAGGCTACTGGTACGCGATCCACTACGGCACGCTCGGCCTGTTCGTGAACAAGGATGCGCTCGGCGGCAAGCCGGTGCCGGCCTGCTGGAAGGATTTGCTGAAGCCCGACTACAAGGGAATGGTCGGCTATCTCGATCCGTCTTCCGCCTCGGTCGGCTTTGTCGGCGCCGTCGCGGTCAACCAGGCGCTCGGCGGCAACGAGAAGAACTTCGACAATGCGATCGAATTCTTCAAGGGCCTGGCGAAGAACGGCGCCATCGTGCCGAAGCAGACGTCCTATGCGCGCGTGGTGTCGGGCGAAATCCCGATTTTGTTCGACTACGATTTCAATGCCTATCGCGGCAAATACACCGAGAAAGGCAATTTCGAATTCGTCATTCCGTGCGAGGGCAGCGTGACGTTCCCCTATGTCGAGGGACTGGTGAAAAACGCGCCCAGCAAGGAGAAGGCCCAGAAGGCGCTCGACTTCCTGCTGTCCGACAAGGGCCAGGCAATCTGGACCAACGCCTATCTGCACCCGGCGCGCAATGTGCCGCTGCCGGAGGCCGTGTCGCAGCGCTTCCTGCCGGCCAAGGACTATGAGCGCGCCAAGAGTGTGAACTGGGGCGAGCTCTCGGCGGTGCAGAAGGGGTTTGTGGACCGCTATCTCGCCGAAGTGCGATGATGCATCATGGTGCTCCGGCCGACCCGGAGCACCGTTTCCTTCCATGCGACTGAAGACCTTCGTCTGGCTCTGCCTGTTGCCGCTTGCCGTCGTGGTGCTGGCATTTTTCGTGCTGCCGATGGTGCGGCTGATGATCGTGGGCGGCAGCGGGCCGCAGGGCCTTGCGGCCTATGCCGCGATCCTCACCGAGCCGCGCTACCGCGCCACCCTGATCAACACTTTGGTGCTGGCGGCGGCGACCACCATCGTCTCGCTCGCCGTCGCCACCATTGCCGGCCTGTTCCTGCAACGCACGCGATTTCCGGGCCGCTCCGTGCTGGTGGCGATGCTGACCTTTCCGCTCGCCTTTCCGGGCGTCGTGGTCGGCTTCATGATCATCCTGCTCGCCGGGCGCCAGGGGCTGATCGGCGAGCTGACGTTGCCGGTGCTCGGTGAAAAGCTCGTCTTCGCCTATACGATCCAGGGCCTGTTTCTCGGTTACCTGTATTTCTCCATTCCGCGCGTGATCCTCACCATCATGGCGGCGGTCGAGAAGCTCGACCCGAGCCTGGAGGAAGCGGCGTGCGCGCTCGGCGCGGGGCCGTGGGCCGTGCACCGCGACGTCATTTTGCCGGCGCTCGGCCCGGCCTTCGTGGCCTCCGGTGCCATCGCCTTTGCGACCGCGATGGGCGCCTTCGGCACCGCCTT
>DATCJI010000084.1:0-3907 GCA_036562835.1 Xanthobacteraceae bacterium
GGTCGGCGCGCCTGAACGCCGCGCATTGTGCGCGCTGCGCCTTCGGTCGAATGCTCCTTGAGCTGATCGCGGAATTCCGCCCAGCCGCGCGGATCCTTGTTCTGAAACTGCACGCGTGTCGGGCCAAGCGCGTAGCCGTCCGCCGCGTGCGCCATGCCATTCTGCTCGAAGGTGCGTGCCGCGGTGTCCGCTTCCTGGGTGAATTGCGCGCGCTTGTCGGGAGCGGCGCCATAGCCGCACCCTGCAACGACCAGCGAGCGGGCGCGCTGCGGATAGGTGAAGCCGAAATGCAGCGTGGCAAAGCCGCCCATCGAGAGACCGACGATGTGGGCCTTGTCGAGAGTCAAGCCATCCAGCACGGCGCGGATGTCGTCGCGCGCGCGATCCTGCGAATAGGCCGCGCCATCGGGCACATCGGACGGCGGATAGCCCCGAGCAGAATAGGTGATGCACCGATAGCGGCGCGCAAAGTAGCGCACCTGCGGCTCCCAGGCGCGATGATCGCCGGCAAATTCATGCACGAAGACGATTGGGATACCGGACCCGGTATCCTCGTAATAGAGCTTCACGCCGTCGTCCGTGGTCAGCTGCGGCATTGGTTTCCTCGCGATTGAGAAGCGCTGTTGGGTTGGCCGTGCACAGCGGCGAGCGACTATGACGGCCGGCATGGGAGAGGGCAATGCGTCAATGCTGCGCTGCACTCAATGGAGGTGCTTAAAAATCGATGAAATGCGCAGCGCACGCGCTGCAGAGCACAATGGAGAAAAGTTGACGGATCGCATGACCGAATGCTTTATCGTGGCGGCAGCATAATAAGAAAGAACGCAAGGGAGGACGTGATGGCGAACCCGATGATCGCGTCAGGATTTGGCCTCGGCTGCGCTGATTGCGGCGACACGGTGATCGCGCCGTACTGGTCGCAGTTCGTATGCAAGAATCAGATCCGGCATTTCTGGATTTGCGAGGGCTGCGGGCATCACTTCGATACGACCGTGGAAATGGCTGCCGATGTGGGTGGCAGACGGCGGAAACCGGCAAGCACCGAACACCTGAGCGCAGTCGCCTGATTTTATCTGTTGATTGTCACGCTGCATTGCACCTGATATGTGTGCATTGCGATGTGTCTTGTGCGTTACAGTCAAACATTCGCGCCTCTGATAATATCCAGGCGTTCGCGGATACGGCCTCGGATAGGAGAGCGCTGCGAATATAAGGGTCCGTCCTATCCGGCGACCCGATAAGGGCCGCTCGATAAGAGCGGCCCTTCTCATTTTTCATGCGCTCAAGCGATGCCGGGCAATGGCTCTATAACCCCGCGCGCGGCCAGAACTGCAGGAACGCAGCGACGATCGCGACCATGGCCAATGAGAGCGGCAGAAACACCTTCCAGCCCAGCCGCATCAGCTGATCGTAGCGATAGCGGGGCACCATGGCCTTTGCCATGGCAAACAGGAAAAACATGAACGAGCATTTGAGCAGGAACCAGATCACCCCGGGGATCCAGGTGAAGGGCGGCACTGGAAACGGCGGCAGCCAGCCCCCGAGGAACAGAATGGTGGTCATCGCGCACATGGTCGCGATGGCGACGTATTCGCCTAGAAAGAAGAGCATATAGGGCGTCGACGAATATTCGACGGCATAGCCGGCCACCAACTCCGATTCAGCTTCCACCAGATCGAACGGCGGCCGATTCGTTTCGGCAAGCGCGGACACGAAGAACACCACGAACATCGGCAGGAGCCGCAGCCAATACCAGCCGAGCACGCCCCATTTGCTGGCCTGCGCCTCGACAATGGCCGAGAGATTGAGCGAGCCGGCGCAGAGAAGCACGGTGATTAGGACGAATCCAATGGAGACTTCGTAGGAGACCATTTGCGCCGCCGATCGCAGCGCTGCGAGGAATGGATATTTCGAGTTCGACGCCCATCCCGCCATGATCACGCCGTAGACCATGAGGGAGGAGATGGCGAAGATGTAGAGAACGCCGACGTTGATGTCCGCAATCGCCCAGTCGGCCGTGACCGGGATCACCGCCCAGGCGGAAAGCGCGAGCGCACCGGTCACAAGCGGCGCGAGCAGAAAAACCCCCTTGTTCGCTCCTGAGGGGATGATCGGTTCTTTCAGCGCAAACTTGATCAGATCGGCAAAGGACTGCAGCAAACCCCAGGGTCCAACCACGTTGGGGCCGCGCCGGATCTGCACGGCGGCCCAGATCTTGCGATCAGCAAGCAGCACGTAAGCGATGACGACGAGCAGGATGACGAGCAGAAGCACGCTCTGGGCGGCGATCACGATGGCCGGCCAGGCATAGTCTGTCCACCACTCAGGCACGGTTCGGCTCCGCGGAGGTGTGTGCGTTCGCGCCTTCGCTCTTTCGCGTCAGGAGAAAATCGCCAAGCACGAGGACATCCATTTTCGTACGCAGGAAACAGTCCAGCGCCTCCGCCGGAGCACATACCACCGGCTCGTTCTCGTTGAAAGACGTGTTCAGAACCATCGGCACGCCCGTAAGCCGGTGGAACGCCGAGATCAGGGCATGATAGCGCGGATTAGTGTTTGCATGCACGGTCTGCAGACGCCCCGTGCCGTCGACGTGCGTGACAGCCGGCACCTTGCTCCGCTTCTCCTCGCGGATGGGAAACACCTTGAGCATGAAAGGCACGTCGTCCTCCTGCTCGAACCATTGCGCCACCTCCTCGCGCAGGATCGAGGGAGCAAAGGGGCGGAATGATTCCCGGCGTTTGATCTTGACGTTGAGGATCTCCTTCATGTTTGCCCGGCGCGGGTCGCACAGGATCGAACGGTTCCCGAGCGCGCGCGGTCCCCATTCCATTCTCCCCTGAAACCAGCCGACGACGTGGCCGCGGGCGATATGGTTGGCAGCAATCTCGAGCAGTTGGAGTTCGGCATCAAAGCGCGTGACCGCGCAGCCTTCGCCTGCGAGCTCCTGTTCCTTCGACTTCAGCAACGAGCCAATTTGCTCGTTTGCGAATGAAGGCCCGAGATATGCGTGATCGAGCTCTCCCGGTCTGCGCGCGGCAGGGGCCGCATGCCACACGGCGTAGGCCGCGCCGATCGCGCCGCCTGCATCGCCTGCTGCGGACTGCAGATAGGAGCGTTTGAAGGCAGCACGCGCGGCTAGTTTTCCATTGGCCACCGAATTGTAGGCGCAGCCGCCCGCGAGGACGATCGTGTCAGTGCCATAGCGAGCCCGCAGCGCATTCAGAAGCGCAAAAAATGCCTCCTCGAACACGGCCTGGGTGGCGAACGCAAGGTTACGGTGCCGATCCTCAAGCGGCTGCTCCGGGACGCGCGCTGGTCCAAGCAGATCCTCGATCTCTTTTGAATAAAGAATCCCGCAAGTCGGCGATCCTCCTTCCCACTCGTACGCGACCTCTTCCAGATGATGTCTAAAATATTTCAGTTCGAGCGCAAACGTGCCGTCTCGATTGATGGACAGGAGCCGGCGTACCGTGCCGACGAGCGAGCGATCGCCGTAAGGCGCAAGGCCCATGACCTTGTACTCGTCGCCATAGTGGGGAAAGCCGAGATACTGCGTCATCGCCTGATAGAAAATACCGAGCGAATGGGGGAACAAAATGCGTCCATTAAGCGAAAGCCTGGTACCCTCGCCCATTCCCCACGCGGCGCTCGCGAAATCGCCGAACCCGTCCACCGACACGGCGAGCGCCTCGGGAAACGAAGAAGCGAAGAACGCCGATGCGAGATGAGCAAAATGATGCTCGACATGCTCGACCTTGCCGGCAAATCGGTCGTCCGGAAAAGCGCGATCGAGCTCCTCGGCAAGGCTGCCCCATTTCGCGCGGTTACGCAGGCGCTGACGCACGAGCTTTAGACTTGGCCGGCTCGTCGCAACGTAGGCGATCTTGCGGAGAAGATTGGCCCG
>DATCJI010000155.1:0-2498 GCA_036562835.1 Xanthobacteraceae bacterium
CCGTGAGCGATCCATTCATCATTTTGAAGCAATGAGCCTGCACCGAGAAATGGCATGGGCGCTGGCAAATCCTCATGGTCGAGCGTCCACGCCTGTTCGAGATCGACAAAGCCGATCCCGCTGCCATCTGCTTCGGCCCAAGCAAAATACGCGTCGATTCCCTGCGGCGCAGGCGCCAGGTATCGCTGGCTGCTGCTGCGGGGATCGTCGGCAGGACTCACGGAGGGCGGAACCGCACCGCACTCGACATAGGCGAACTCTACTTGCGGCAATGAGGCTACGGCCTGCAGGAGCTCGGCGGCGTGGACGCCCAGTGGCACTGTGATTGCTCGCCATGAAGCAAATCGGGGGGCGCCACCGCTCGCCCTAGCCTGGCGCTCAAGGTACTCTAGTCCTTCAGGGCTCAAGCCGATGAAGAAAGGTTCCAGATAAAGATCTGGAAAACGGGCTCGCAGCGCCTGCCATGGCGCTGTTGGATCGCCGTGTGCCTCTTGAGGCGCGGAGGGCGTGAATTTCACTCCTATTCGTTGTCTTAACTCAGGGAAGGACGGTAACTGGAATTCATTTTTGACCATGAGTACCTCCACCTTCGGCGGGGCTGAGGTCGACGCCAGAAGGCTACGTTATCCCAGCTCCGACATGTCGGTACGTTGGAGCGGTCTTGACAGAGCGGGCTGTATTATCCCGCGCTTAACCATTTTAGGCCGCTAGCAACTCTTTGAGCCGCGCCCAATGTTTTAACCCCTCGCGTCCGGTGTCGTCGTAGTCGGTTGGTGGATAGTCTGAGATTCCGTTGAAGCTCGGGCGAGCTTTGATACGTGCAAACCAATCCGCAACTCGCGGCCGGCTGTCCCACAAACCGGCAAGCCCAAGGCGGTCCACGCGCTCGATGTAGGGCGTGATTTCTGCATCCGCCAAGGTATACCGATCGCACGCCAACCATTCGGTCTTGCCGAGTTGCACCTCCATCTCGGCGACGGTCTTGTCAAACACCTTGATGTGGTCCCGGAAGAACGGCGTCTCGATGCCCTTCTCGATCAGCGCGCGCTGACGTTCGCGCCGCGCCGGGTCGGGCATCTTCATCAGCCGCTCCTCGAGCCCGGCGCCTGCCTGCTTCTTGAGCTGCTGTCCGAACGAAATCGCGAAGGACACCGTAGCACAGGCCGTGTGCAGGATGTCGTCCGGCAATTTGCACCAAAGCCGCATCGTTGCCCGCTCCAGCGGAGTGTTGGCGCTGAGCGGCGGGGTCGGAAACACCTCGTCGAGATAGGCGCAGATCACGCTCGATTCGACGATCGTGTTGTCATCATGCACGAGCACCGGCACCACCCCACGCGGGTTCATCGCTTTGAACTCCGGCGTCAGATGCTCGCCCCTGGCGAGGCTCAGGTGGTGGCTCGTCCACGGCACATCCTTTTCCGCCAAAACGATGCGGACCTTCTGTGCGCACACCGAAACGTTGTTGTGATAGAGTTTCAGCATCACCGCTTCCTTTGGACCGACGGCCGCCAAACCAATGTCTTCCAGCTGAGAGACGCCGCATCTTACGCGGCGCGACGCTCCCACGGTAGATCAATGTATTCGAGCCCGCCCTGCGTTTGCATGCCGCGCGCGGCACTGCGGAATGGAATGCGGACAGGTACGCCGCTGTCGGCGTTACTCAAACCATTGTTTCATTCGTCTGCTGTCAGGCAACTTCACCGCAAACGGGAGGCCCTTGCCTGCGCTCGGCTATGGGAACGTTCACGCAGCGGGACTTGAGCGAGTACGAGATCACGTATCTGTTAGTCGATGGCATCGCCGAGCGTTTGCGGCCTGACGCTAAACGCGAGCCGGTTCTGGCAGCCTGGGGGTTTACCATTGAGGGCCGTCGTGTGCTGCTGCACATGATGGCGGTCTCCAAAGGTCCGGGCACAGGACGACGAGCTTGCCCTCGAGAGCGCCCGCCTCGAGACGGCGGTGCGCCTCGGCGACCACATCGAGGGAGATCGGCTCGGCGACCGCGGTCCGATGGCGCGAGTTGCCAACAGGCCGAAGAGCCGCTCCAGGTCCTCCCGGAACCAGGCGGGATGTCGCGCCCGCATCACGTCATCGAACCGCCCGGCAGGACGCGCGTGAAGTCTTCGTGTTGGTAGTCGATCGGCGTGGCGCCCGACTCGCGGATCAGCGCCACGTGCTCGCCGCGCGCGGTGCCCCACAGGGGCGGCGACGTGACGGCAGCGAGCGACCGTGCGCCTGCTGGCGGACCGCTATGCCTCCAATCGCTACCAAAATTGCGGCGCCGCAGCATCTGACGCTTCGTGCCAAAACCGGCTGTGAGCGATCGCAGCAAAAGCAGCCTCTCTATTCGATCACCTCGTCCGCGCGCGAGCAGCGTCGTGGCGGCCTGTGGCTGAAGTGCAACGCTCGGCAAGATTCAATCGAGAAGTGCCACTCATGCCACATGAAGTTTTGGATTTGGCAGCTAAGCCGGATTAAACTTATTAAAAGCTGCTGCA
>DATCJI010000169.1:0-2956 GCA_036562835.1 Xanthobacteraceae bacterium
AGCGCGTGGACCTGGGAAATCGAGGTGCGCCCTTGGGTGGAGAAGTTTTGATCTGTGTCCCGGATGCGGTGCAGCGCGAAGCGGTGCACCGCTGCTCCGGGACCGCCACAGATCGGAACGGTCCCGGTTCTGCGACGCATCACTGCGTGCTGCGTCGCGCCCGGGACACCATCATTCCAGCCCGGTGGGGACGTTCTTGTTTTCGCTCTTGAGCTGCATGCCTGACATGAGCGCCATGGTTTCCATGAGCGCCGCAAAGTCCTTGTGCAAATATTCCTCTGGTTTGGATTTAAGCGCCGCCGCGCCGAAATGACTTTGCAGCACTTCGCGCGTGGCCGCAGTCACCGGCATGGGCACGTCCCATTCGCGGCCAAGCGAAAGACCCAGATCGAGATCCTTGCGCAAAAGCTCCGGCGTGAATGTCGTCGTCCAATCCAGGTTCACCAGTGCCGGGCTCTTGTAGCGGGTGAACATGGAGCCCATCACGCTGTTGTTCATGAAGGCAAGAAAGGCGTGGCGCGGCACGCCCATTTTGTTGGCGAGAAGCGTAATCTCGATGAGGTTCTCGATCACTACGCCGAGCATCACGTTGTGTGCGATCTTGCACACGCGCGCGAGCTCACCCTCGCCCACGTACGACACGCCCTGCGGTGCGATCGTTTCCAGAATGGGCGTGACCTTTTTGCAGGCAGCTTCCTTCCCGGAGATCACGGCCGAAAGCTTGCCGGCCTTGATCACCTTGGCATTGCCGCTCACCGGTGCCGCCACAAACTCGCTGCCCAGCTGCGCAAGGCGGTCGCGGATTTTTGCAGATTCCTCGACCGAGATGGTCGAGAGGTCGACGAAAATCTTCGGAATCTTGCCGCCGTGCCCGGAAATGCTGTTCTTGCCGAAATAGACCTGGTCGAGGTCCTTGCCGGTCGAGACAATGGAGAACACCACGTCCGCATCTTTGAGCTCGAGAAGATTGTCTTTGATGGTCGCGCCGTGTTTTGCCAAGGGCTCGGCCTTGGCGCGCGTGCGATTCCAGACGGCGACGTCGCAACCGGCCTTAAGCAGGCGCTCGACCATGGGGTAACCCATACGCCCTGTTCCGATCCAGGCGATCTTCTCCTTGCTCACTGCCACATTCTCCTTGCGTTACGGATCGGCACCACGCGCCGAAGTCTCCGCTCATTCGCGCGCAAGCGGCGAATCCACCACGCTGCACCAGGGTTCCTGCTTTCGCAGCGACGAACGGATGAGCTACTTAGACAATAGTGCCTGCGCAGGCAAAATTGCGCGCGCCAGAAAGGATGAAGCTCATGTTCGTCGCGGCAGGAAGGCCGCTGGGACAGTCCACCAGCGGGCCGGTGACCTGGAATTTCAATCTTCTCGCGCACCACGAGCTCAACGGTTTCGGCGGCATGGGCGAAGGAATGTCCATCCAGATTGCGCCGGATGGCCGCCGCATCCTCTGGCTCGCGCATGAGAGCGCGCCGAAAAATTTCACCGGTCTCGATGTGTCCGATCCGCGCGATCCAAAAACCGTGGTGCAGACCGATCTGCCCCATGCGCACATGCGCTCGAACTCGCTGGAGACCTGCGGGAATATGATGGCCGTAGCCTACCAGACGCAACAGCCTGGGCAGCAGCCCGCCGGATTCGAATTATTCGATATCTCGCAACCCGAGCGCCCGCGGTCCATTTCGTTTTTCGACTGCTCGGGAAAAACCTCGCGCGGCGTGCATCAGCTCTGGTTTTGCGACGGCGAATACGTGCATGCGGCATCGGGTGCGCCCGACTTTACGCCGACGCATCCCCTGGACGATCAGTTCTATCGCTGCTTCGACGTACGCCATCCGAGCAAGCCCGTCGAGGTGGGCCGCTGGTGGATGCCCGGGACGCGCGAAGGCGATGGTGTTGCCCCGCCCCCCCGGCATGCGCTCGACAAAGGTTATCGCGCCCACAACACGAACGTTTATCCGCAAAAGCCGGACCGCTGTTATCTCGGCTACATCGATGGCGGCATGTTCATCCTCGATATTGCCGATAAATCGCGGCCGAAGAAGGTTTCGCATTGGCGAAACGCGCCACCCTATACAGGGTTCATGCACACGGCGATACCGCTGTTCGAGCGCGGCCTGATCGTTGTGACGGATGAATCGACGGAGGACAATGCCGTCGACTGGCCGAAGCTCATCTGGATTCTCGACGCGCGCGCCGAAGAAAACCTCGTGCCGATTGCCACCTGCCCCATGCCCGATCCCAAAGACTTCGCAAAGAGCGGCCGCTTCGGCGCCCACAACATTCATGAGAACGTGCCGCTGCCCACTGTCTGGCAATCGGAAACCATTGTGCTCGGCACATTCTTCAATGGCGGGCTGCGCGCCTACGACATTGCCAACGCCTATCAACCCAGGGAGGTAGGCGTATTCATTCCGCCCGCGCCGGCGCGCGCGCCCACCGGGACGATTCAGCTCAACGACGTCTTCGTGGACGAGCGCAGGATCGTTTATACGGTCGATCGCCACATCGGCGGCCTCTACATCCTCGAGATGGAATTCTGATTTGTTCCGCTCATTCCCGCGCAAGCGGGAATCCAGAATCCAAGTAGAGCTGGGTCCCCGCTTTCGCGGGGACGAGCGGGTGAGAAGCACGCTATATTCATTCCATGCTCGCGCGCACCATTGAGGAAGCTCTCGCGCCCATAACGGATGGGTGCGTGCTTGCCGTCGCCCGCGAGCAGTCCGGCGTGGCCATGGAAGCCGCGCGCGCGCTCATCCGGCGTGGCATCAAACACCTGCATCTGATCACGCTGCCTACATCGAGCCTGCAGGCGGACCTGCTCATCGGCGCGGGCGCCGTGGCGACTATCGAGACCTCCGCGGTGAGCCTGGGCGAGCTCGGTCCGGCGCCCCGCTTCACCGGCGCGGTCCTCGACGGCAGCATCAGCATAAAGGACGCAACATGCCCT
>DATCJI010000180.1:0-3179 GCA_036562835.1 Xanthobacteraceae bacterium
CGCGCACGGAATGCAAGTGACCAATCCAGGATCATTCGGGAACAGTCAATCGCGTTGATTTTCGATTCCAGAAGGAGATTTTGCAATGGCTCCGCGTCTTGCTCTTCTTTCACTCATTCTCGCTTTTGGCGTCTCGGTGGCGTTCGCGACGGTGACGACGGTGCGGCAGGTGCATATGGAGAATGCATCGGCTGCGGTGCATGCGGCGCATAGCTAGCGCCGCGGCCTCTCGCCTGAACCGGAACATTCGACGCGCCGGTGCGTAAGCGCTTCAGGACATCTGGAGAAGCGAGAGGTATCATGGCGCATTCCGACCACGGTATCGTCAGGGATCAGCGCGCGGAGGATCAACCGCGCGACAAGCAGCGCGCGCAGACCGCGCAAGACGGGCTCGAAGGGCTCGCCGTCGCGTGAGGCGACCCGCGATCCCAAGCTCAACGACAACAACAAGACGCCTGGATCCGGCGTGATGCCGGACGATTCCGGCGACGCCCCGACAGGCTAGTTCTCGCAAGGAACGAATCCCTGCGCGAAGAGTCGACGGATTGCTTCCGGTCGTCATGCCCCCGGTGCGCCGGAAGCAATCTCCAAGGACGGCCCTGGCACCCCACTGTGCCGGGGTCGTTTTGTCTTGCGAGGTCGATCGAATCAATCCTCGGCGTCGTTCTCGGATTTTCCCGGGGCGTGTCCGTCTGGCCCCCGGCCAAATACACCAAACTCGCTTGATTTGACGCCCGTTGACGGGTCGATGCTCGTCTCGATGCCCGCGGCTGCGAGTCCGAATTTGAGCAGTTCGCGTACCGCTGCGGCACGCGTTGGCATGCGGTGCTTGAACCGGAAATCATCCACTGCGGCCAGCTCTTCCGGGGAAAGCATGACTTGGAGCCGCTCGGCGCGAAGGTCGTTCATGGTCAATCACGCAAATTGAGCAAGAGCAAATTGAGCAAGATGAGTAATTTGCTAAACCGGCCAACTTGCCGCGAGTTCCACAGGAGTCCAAAAAAGCGCCAGTTGAACAATATAGTCTAAATAAATCAATAGGTTAGTTGAAACGATTCGCGCGGAGGCGCATTCTCATAGGGAAAGGGAGATGCGTCATGACGGACGAGGTCAGGTTACCCCGCAAGCTTTCTGAGGAACGCGAAGCACAAAGACCGGTGCGTCCAAGCCATCAGAAGGTCATTGAGCAAGTCGAGCGCTGGGCCAACAGCCCGGGCCTGCAACCCCCGAGGACGGACGATGCGAAGACGGTCTGAGCCCCACACATTCGCGCAACGTCTCGACGCGCACAGGCTACGGCTCGAGCATGAGCTTGCGAGCTTGCCGGTCGGCGTTCAGCGCGATTCCGTTGCCGCGCGCATCGAGCAGCTTCAGACCGCGGCCGAGATGTTTGAATTCCTGATGCCGCGGGAAGCTCTGGTGCCTCGCTGACCGCGGCCGGCATCAGGACGTTGAGCGTCGGGAAGCGATGTGAAGCTTTCGCCTCAGCCACCAGATCGACACGGAGACCGCGGCCCAGGTTGCGACGGCAGCGACGAATGCGCCGATGGTGCCCACCCAGCGATGAAGCGCAGGACGTATTCGGTCATTGCCGTGCCCGCATCCTGCGCTTGTGGATCGGTTTCGCCAGCGTCCATTGCCGCAGCAGCCCGGCTAGTCGGCCGGATTGCGGCCGGTACGCGGATTGATGGGGTCGGTCGGCTTGCGCCGCAATCGCTCCGGCAGGAACGGTTCTTCCGGCGAGGCCGACGGCGCTGACCGTACGTCGGCATGGTGCTGCGCACGCTCATGCGGTGTCTGGGTGGAGTTGATGTGCCGCTTCACATCGAGCCCATCGACGGGATCGTTGACGCCGTGCTGGATGTCGCGAAAGTCGCTCATGGTTCATTTCCTTTAGAGACTCAGAGAACCGCTCGTTTCCGGCGATGTTCCTGATGAGTCGCCGAACCGACCCCAATTTGGAACGATCACAACCGGAACCGGTTGGTCCACGCACTGGCTGAGTGGAGAAATGAGATGTTGAATCAACGCGAACTGGACCGCAGCGAAATGGGCCGGTTGATCGGCAGCGACAGGGTCGAGGGAACGTCGGTCTATGGCGCGGATCGCAACAAGATCGGTTCGATCGAGCGGGTGATGATCGACAAGATCAGTGGCAAGGTGTTCTACGCGGTGCTCGGCTTCGGTGGATTTTTGGGCGTCGGCAATGACCACTATCCCTTGCCGTGGCAGTCCCTGAAGTACGACACCGATCTCGGTGGCTACGTGACCGGGATTACAGCCAAGGAGCTGCAAGGCGCGCCGAAATATGGTGAGCAGAGCGATTGGAACTGGAGTGACGATGCTGCGGTGCGCGGCATCAACTCCTACTATGGCGTTCCCTTCGCGTAGGCCCGCACCAGAGGAGATCCGATGAGCAAGGAAAAGCCGACCGACGATCCTCGTCATCAGAACGATTGGGGATCGCACGCCCAGACGGACAAGCCCTGGAAGGGAAATCCGGAGAAGGAGCAGCGATCGGGCGAGGCGAAGCCGGATCTGGAAAAATGGCAAACCACCAAGACGCACTGACCAAGGTGCGCCGAGGCTGAAAGTATCACGAATGAAGCGCGCGGCATCGCACCGCGCTTTCGCCCGTGATCGTCAACCGTGCCGATGATCTCACGGCGGCAGTGCTGCGCGCGCCAGCGCCGCTCAGCCCACCGTTTCCCTCCGCCCGGGCCCCGCATGCACATGCACCTGCTTTGCATGCAGCACCTCGCCGCACTCCGAGCACACCATCACCGGGTCGAACAGCTTGCCGCAAGTTTTGTGCTCATGCAGCATCGGGCGACCGCGCTCGTCGCCCATGTGGGTGTCGCCCCAATGCACCATCGCCATGATGATCGGGTAGAGGTCGAGGCCCTTCTGCGTCAGGATGTATTCGTAGCGCTTGGGCGCCTCGGAATAGGGGACGCGGCGCAGGATGCCGAAGCGGACCAGCTTCTTCAGCCGCTCCGAGAGCAGGTGCCGTGTGATCTGGAGCGAGGACTGAAATCCCTCGAACCGGCGCACGCGCAAAAAGCATTCGCGCAGGATCAGAAGCGTCCAGCGGTCGCCGACCACGGCGACGGTGCGGGAGAGCGAGCAGGACTCTTCGTCCAGCGTGTCCCACTTCATGATACGGTCTCCGACGCAGG
>DATCJI010000211.1:0-2288 GCA_036562835.1 Xanthobacteraceae bacterium
GTCAGCGCCGCTGCAAACCAGTGCAAAGAAAATCCGCGCGGAGGAAAGCGCGCGATGCGGTCGGCTCCGAACGCGACGCCCATGGCGACCAGAATGGGCAGGCTCAGGAAAATGAGCACCGCGGCGCAGTAGACGCGCAGCAGCACGGTGCCGGTACGCCCGGCCATCATGCGAACGCCCTGGTACGGAACGCGCGCGCTTGCACGTAGAGCAGGATGAGCGAGATCGCCAGCAATGCGGTGCCAAGTGCGGCGGCGAAGTTATTGTTGATGAGGAGCACCTGTTGATAGATGAGCAGCGGCAGGATCAGCGTATCACTGCCGCCGAGGAGCAGAACCGAGACAAAGCTGCCGATCGCCAGCATGAACACCAGGGTGACGCCTGCGCCCACCCCTTCGAGGCTGAGCGGGAACAGAACATAGCGGAATCGGGCCCACGCGCCGGCGCCCAGGACGGCTGCGCTATCCTCGAGGCTCTCGGGAATGCCCTCGATGACGCTCGCCAGCGCGAGGATCATGTAGGGGAGGAGGACATGCGTGAGCGCCACGGTGACACCGAACCAGTTGTACATCAGTGCGAGCGGCTGCTCGATGAGGCCTGTCGTCTGCAGGAGAGTGTTCACGGTCCCGGCGCGGCCGAGCAAGACCATCCATCCGTAGGAGCGGATCACCACGCTGACCACGAGCGGTGAAATAATGAGAAAGATCAGGAGCTGCCGCGATCGCGCGCGCGCGAGCACATACGCAACCGGATAGCCGATCACGAGCGCAAGCAACGTGACTGCAGCCCCAAGCGCGAGCGTCTGCAGCACGATCTTCAGATAAAAAAGATCGCCAAATAGCTTGATGTAATTTGCGAGCGTCGGTTCGGAGTTTTCGGGGGCGATCAGAGGTGAAAGAAACAGGCTCTGGTAGAGCATGACTCCGAACGGCAGCACGAAAAACGCGAGCAGGAAAACGAGGATGGGGACAATAAAAAGAATCATAAAGACGCCAATCCCTCACCTGCGAAGCGGCGAGGATCAGGCGCCAATTTCTTTGGTCCACAGCTCCATCCATTGCGGGCGCACGCGCGCCAGCTCTTTCCATGGCGGCAGGATCCAGTTGCGGAAACTCTTGTCGAGCGACGTCGGATCCTGCTTCTCGCGCGATGCAGGCGGATACTCGATGTCTCTGCTGCTCGCGTAATAACCCGGGAAGAACTGATTCCACGCGGCCTGGTTCTTCGCATCCGCCGCGCAATTGAGATACTCCCAGCCGGATTCGGCGCCGTTCTTCACTTTCATGAAGCAGATGGTGAGCATGGGGCTGCCGGGCGCGGGCAGGAAGAATTCGATCTCCGGGTGCCCCGCCGATTGCACGCCGAACGTTCTGCCATCGGTCCAGGCGGCTATGTCCACTTCGCCGCTCGTGAGTGCGGTGCCCGGCTCGGCATTGCTGGTCCAGAATTTCGTGATGTATGGCTTCATTTCCCGCAGGCGCTTGATCGCAGGTTCCGGATTGTTGAGGTTGCCGCCCAGCTCGCGATTGAGAAGCCAGGTGGTGGCGTAACCGTCGGTGGCGGTGAGATGCGGATACGTCACCGCGCGCCCATAGCGACCCTTGGCCACCTGTTCGGTGAACTCGATCCAGCTCTTTGGGACGCCCTTTATCTTCTTCGTGTTGACCGCAAGCCCGTCCCGTCCGCCATCGTAGCCGAATGCCCAGCCTTCGTACGGATCCGTGAAGATGGGCACGAGCCTGGCCACATTCGGCATTTTGCCCATATCGAGCTTCTCGATAATGCCGAGCTGCGCATTCTGGAAAACGTCGGGGTCGGTCCCGATCACCACGTCGATGGCGGGCCGGTCGCGGGTCGCCATTATCTTCTGCACGAAATCGCTCGGCGTGCCGAAAACGAGCGCAACGTCGCCCCCATTCTTTGCCTTGTAGCAAGGTACACCCCCGCTTTCAGTCCATCCTGCCAGACGCCGGCAAAGCTCGTTGCCACGATATTTGTAGGCGCCGCCATGCCGCAATGCGCGCCGACAAGCGAGCCTGCGGAACCCGCCAGCAAGGCTTGCACGACTTCTCTCCGGCTGCGGCTCATGAGCATGGCGGTTCCTCCTGGATAGAGGCTGAGCCCCGACGATCTGCGCTGTAGTAGGGATAATGTCGGCAATGCTTGTCAAGCAAGGCCCAGCGCCCGGCCGCTGCCGTCCCACGAAGAGCCCATCCAAGCTCAGAAGGGCGGTTTTGAATTTTCTTGCTTGCAGTACTTTGAATAGATGAGTGCAATCGCTCGTTCCG
>DATCJI010000258.1:0-5387 GCA_036562835.1 Xanthobacteraceae bacterium
GCCCGGCCGGGGTTATCAGTGCAAGGCGAGCGAGCAGTTTGCCGACTGTACATTCTGTCGCCGCATTGAAGACGACCGCGGCAGACACTGGCGCGCGAGCTCCGTTACCAAGGTGCTGCACGATCGCAATGGGACGCTCGGTTATGCCAGTCGCGAGGTCCGTCCGGCATCCTTTTCAGGCAGCGATATTGCGAATGAAATAAAGCGGCTTTCGACCCGATTCGGCCCGGTCGCACGCGAGATCCGGCTGCCCGACCGGGATGGGTTTCGTAATATTCGCATTGCGATCTGGGGGGAGCTCGAACTCGAACAGATCGCGCCAGGCCAGCTAAGGGACTTGCAAGCGCCGGGTGCCCAAACAGTGCTGATCGATCATCTCGGCGATGTCGAGCGCTCCAAAAGGCTTGGGTTCCCGATCTACAGGCTCAAAGGCGGCCCAGGCTTTGTTTGGTCGGCGGCTGCGGACGAAGACGGCCGGGGACACCTGCGCTTTTTGTTCTTCGATGCGGCCGTGCTCACGCATGCCAAAGTAGCAGGCAAAGAATTGCCGGCTCCGCAGCCCGCGTCTCGCGAGAGCAGCATCGAGACGAGCCTTTTATCGAACAGCGTCAGCTCGAATGAACCTGGCAGCTCCAAGCAGCAGGTGAAGTCGACCAAGGTGGAAGATCGGCTGCCGCAAGCCAGCAATCACGACGCGGCACGCGCGGCGGAGCAGAAGAAAATTGTTGCCGCGGAGCGGCTCGCGGCCGAGGAACGGGTTAGAGCTCGCGTGGCATGGGAGCGTCATCAGGCGGACAGGGCGTCCGCGGAGGCGCGTGACCGCCTGACGGGCATGGTCATAGTCCTCTCTCTGCTTTTAGTGGGGATGCTGGCACTCATTCACCGCTTCCAGCGGCCCGGGCGGCCGATACGGACCCTCGCGCGCTTGCGCGGCCTTGGCTCTTTCAGCAAGGCGCAAGCATGCCTGCGTGGCGCTTTTGAGAAGGTCCAGCAGCTCGAGAAGCTCGTCGTACGCGGGCGTGCCCTGCTCGCGCTTTCACAGTCGCCCGTCGCATCACAGCCGCGCAGCTAGTCTAGATTTTACTGGGGCTCATTTCCGGCATTCGCCGGGGGTGATGTCCTTCGCTTTGGCAACCCGAGCGAAGCAGGCATTGGAATAGGTCCGCCGGTTTCCGCTTGCGTCGGTCGCGCAGACCGGCTGGTACACCTCTGTGCAGACTTCGGGCGTTGTGCCCTGCGCGAGGAGCATGGACCTTTGCGCGCCGGACGAAGCACCTGCGCAAATGAAAGCCGCGAGCGCAATCACCGCGTGCTTCATGCTGATCAGTGCGGGCTCATGCGCGCCGACGCGGGATGTCCGGGCACCTTGAAGCGCTTGCCCGTGTCCGTGACGTTGCTGCCGTCCACGGTGAAGATCGAGAAGTCCTCAGTAAGGTAATTGCCAACGAGCAGGTGCCGACCGTCCGGCGTGAATACCGCTGCTTCCGGCAAGCCGCCCACCTCCAGCTCCTTGATGTTGGTGACCTTCTTTCCGTCGATACGCAGCACGTTGATGAAGCCGTTGGGGCGGTGGAAAAAAGCCGATTTATTGTTGGAGCCGGCAAGGATCGCGGCGACCGCGATGTCTCCCTTGGGGCTCATGGCAATTCCTTCCGGCCCGTCGCCCACGACGACGCGATCGATGACACGCGGCGGCATCGCTTCGAGATCGACCACGCTGACCGTGTCGACGCTGCCATCAGAGGAACCTGCATTACCATTGTCGGCGGTGAGTGCGAGCTTGCCGCTCGGATGCACGACCACATTGTAAGGCCAGAGCCCGACGTAAATATCGAGCTTCGTATAGGTCACCTTCTCGCCGTCGACGTCGAGGAACGAGATTTTGTGCGCAGGAAATTTGGTGGCAATGGCGCGCTTGCCGTCGGGGGTAAAGACCACATGCGAGACGACATCTCCCATCGGCACGGTGTCGACGAGTTTCACATCGGTGCCCTTGATCGCCAGCACGGCGATGGACTTGTCCTCGCGATTGGCGACCAGCGCGAGGTTGCCGGCTGGATTGATGCTCAGCCCCGAGGGCTGCTTGCCGACACTGATGCTGCCCACGTGTTTCGGCGGATTGGCTTTGAGATCGATGATATGAACCTTGTCGTCAGGTACCTGCTTGAGGGTGTCCCCTTCCTTGACGAGGTTGACCGAATCGCCAACCAGGGCGACCGAGCCGGTCGGGTCGATGTCGAGGTTGACGGGCGGCCCGATCACCGAATTCTTCAGCGGGAGATTGGCGACTATCTTCGGGTTTAACGGATCGGCGAGATCGACGATCAGGACCGAATCCTTGCCCGCTGGCGAAAGCACCGGCTTGCCCGCGTCGTCCCACAAGAGCTTCTCGTCATTGCCGACGATCATGAACGGCGCAGCGCGGCTCGCTTGCATGCTGGACGCGACGACGACAGACGCCGCGACCGCAAACATGAGGCTGGCACGCTGGAGGGAGAAGCGCGCAAGCAATTGATTGATCAGGCACATGACGTTCCTCGTTGTTTGGAAGGCGATCTCTCGCGGACCGCTGTCGCGGATACTTGCACCTTGCGACGCCCGGTACAAGGCGAGCGCGGGGCTGCAGCTTGGGCGACACAGCGACAAATGTTGCGGGCTCGCCACAACCAGCTGCAAATCGTGCTTTCAAGAGGCGTGAAATCGCGGGGGCGCGGCATGCCATCTCAATTTGGGCGCACTGGGTTTTTGAGTTGATGACGATACGATTCGCGCGGGGGTTCAAGCATGTCCAGACAAAGAAACAGAGATCGCGAAGCGCGCGTGATGGCGCTCCGGCAGCCGCAACCCGATATTCTGGAGCCGCTGTGGGATTTGACCGGCCGGCAGATTGCGATGATTGCTGCCGCGATCCTCGGGATCGGCCTCGCTTCGCTGCTGCTCGTCGGCTAGCAACCGCTGGCGGAACAGTTCGCACGGCCCGGCGTTCGCCTTCCACATAGGAGGCGAACCATGCCGAACGATGCAAGTGGCGCGCAGTACCGAGACATATTTCTGTTTGTGGCCGGGATGGGCGCGGGTGGATTCCTGGTCGCTTTGCTGTATGCGTTCGCGATCAGCGGCGGCCTGCACATGACCTGACGGGCGGCGCGCGCAGCGTGCATCAACACTGCCGAGTCGGGTTCCGGACAATTTATTTGCCACGAATCGGCTAAGCCTATATTCAAACGGGCGTTTGAAGGAGGGCCGCTGTGCCCACGCGCCCATCGATTGCCACGCGCCGCCGCATCCTTAAGGCCGCTTCGCGCGTGTTCGCGGACCAGGGATACGAAGGTGCGAGCGTCCGCGACATTGTTGCAAGGGCGGATGTCAATCAGGCGGCCATCAATTATCATTTCGGCAGCAAGGAGGCACTGTACCGCGCGGTGCTCGAGCAGGCATTGGCAGCGCTCACCAACGCGGACAGCACCGCTGGGCGCAGCGGTGGGACACGCGAGGCCGAGCTGCACGCTTTCGTCTCCCGGCAATTACGTCCGCTGTTGGGAAAAGATGAACTCAGTGATTACCTGCGCATCTTCAACTGGGAAACGGTGCGGCCAAGCCCGGCCTTTCGCAAATTCGTCGCCCAGGCGGCAGGCCCTTACCTCGCATCCGCGACGGCGCTGGTACAGCGCTTTCTGCCCGCCCGCGCCACGCAAAAGCAGGCGGCACTGGCCGCGCTTTGGCTACTTGGCCAATGCAGCATCTTTGTGCGCAATCGCGAGCAGCTGGCGCACCGGCCGCTCGGGTTTGCGGTGGATGAGGATTTCGTCAATGAGCTGGCCGGCATGATCACCGAATGGGCTGCGGCCGGCTTGGCCGCGTCGAGCGCCTGAATTAGCCGAATCGGGGTGCTCAGGGCCGCGATTTTGCCTCAAACGCGTGTTTGAAAAACAACGGGTCGTTTTAATTTTGGGGAGGCGGGTATGATGCAACGTTTTCCATTCGTGTTGCGTACCGGCAAAAAAATCCTGGAGATTGCGGGCGCCGGGTGCGCGAGCGCGGTCGTCGCTTTCCTCCTCGGCGGTCCGCACGAGCAGCCGTCATCGGCCGCAACCAATACCAATACGCCTGCCGTAGTGCGCCTCGCTCCGGCCGACGAGGAGATGATCCGGGCCGTGCGCCACGACAGCGCCGCCCTGGTTGCGCATCTGCGTGGGGGCGCACAGCAGACGGCTGGTACAACCGCTGCAACCTCGGGGACGACTTCTGCGGGGGCAGTTGCGTCTACGAGCGCGAGTTCCAAGTCGCCGAAGACCACTCCAGCGCAGACCCGCCGGGAAGCAAAAGCGAGCCGCCCGCCTATGGCGGAAACGAAGCCGCACCCTCCTGAGCCGAGCCCCGTAGCGGTCGCGGCGGCTCCGGCGCCTGTTCCGCAGGCCACCCGACCGCAGGCCCCGGCAACGGTGGAAACGACGGAGCCGCGCCTGGCACAGGCTTCGACGGTTCCGGCCGACTCAGGTCAGCTCCTCGGCATCAAGCCCATATCTACCTGGTTCTCGGAGGTCCCACGCCCGCCCGTAGGTATCGGCGAGAGCCCCGCGCGGGCGATGTAGGCCGATTTCTCCCTTCCTCGGAGGCGCAGGAGCTGTCAGTCGACAGAGCGCCCGCGTTCGCGCCACAATGGGCCGGCCATTCACGGCGCCCGGAGCCCGGTGCGATGCTTTCGAGCCTCAAGGCGGCATTAGCCCGTCTGTTCGGTGGGGGAGGGTCCGCGCTCAGCGGCGAAGGCCCCGCAGCTCCTCCTGTCGAGTACAAAGGCTATCGGATCCGCCCTGCGCCCTATCTCGCCGAACGGCTCTATCAGACGGCGGGCGTAATCGAGAAGGACACGCCCGGAGGCACGAAACAACACCGCTTCGTGCGCGCCGACACGCACCAAAGCCGGGAGGATGCGATCAGCTTTGCCATCATGAAGGCAAAGCAGATCATAGACCTGCAGGGCGACCGCATTTTCGGTGAGCCAAAGGACGGCTGAAAAGGCGAGGTTTGTCGTTCTGTCTGTTGTGCGGCTCGCAAACAATTGCACGAGCTTGGAGCAAGATCATGCTCACCCAACAAATAGAGCGGGAGAGCGCTTCCAAGAAAAACTATCCCGCTCTAGACTAATGCCCTTCGAAAGAGATGAGTGTGCGCACCGGTAAATCGAGTTTGCGCAGCCGTTCGGCGCCGCCCAGGTCCGGCAGATCGATAATAAAGCAGGCGGCGAGCACCTGCGCGCCGAGTTGGCGCAGCAACTTGACGGCGCCCTCGGCGGTGCCGCCAGTGGCAATCAGATCGTCTACGAGGATGACGCGGTCGCCACGTTCCACCGCATCCTCATGCATTTCGATCTCGTCCAGCCCGTATTC
>DATCJI010000358.1:0-2839 GCA_036562835.1 Xanthobacteraceae bacterium
CTGTTTCGGCATGATCGAAGTGCGTGCATCAGAGAAAGTGCGCATCCGCTTCACGCTCAACGGACGGGAGATCGGCGAAGAAGCCGAGCCGCGCATGCTGCTTGCCGATTTTCTGCGACACGTGCTGCATGCCCACGGCACGCATGTGGGCTGCGAGCATGGCATCTGCGGCGCCTGCACCGTCCTGCTCGACGGGCGCGCCGTGCGCTCCTGTTTGCTTTACGCGATACAGGTCGACGGCGCCCATATTCAGACGGTCGAGGGTCTTGGCCCCGGCGACGGCAAGCTCAATGACCTTCAAGACGCCTTCCGCAGGCATCATGCGCTGCAATGCGGCTTCTGCACCGCCGGCATCCTGATCTCCGCGACGCAGTTTTTGGCCGAGCATCCGCAGCCGAGCGAGGACGAAGTGCGCGAGATGCTCTCCGGCCATATCTGCCGATGCACCGGGTATCACGGCATCGTGGAGGCCATCCTCGACACCGCACGCCGCCGCGCGGCGGCTAAAGCACAACACGAGAGGGCGGGATGAGCTATCCGGAAGGGTTCGACGGGCTTAGATACGAAAAAGACGAGGCCGCCAAGGCGGGTTATGTGATCTTCGATCGCCCGCCCATGGACGTCATCAGTTACCCGGCACGCGCGCAGATCGCAAAACTGATCGCCGCCATGGATGAGGATGACGACATTCGGGTCATCGTCATCCGCGGCGCACATGGGCTCTACAGCTCAGGCGGCGACATCGCCGGGTTTCGTTCGCGCTACGAGAGTCCCAGCTCGGCAAATGCGGCCTTGTGATGCTCCGCCGATTCCGGCGAGAAGCAGCAGAAGACGACCTGCTTCAGCCCGCGCGGCGCTTTCTCGATTTCTTCGGTCACGGCGCCCACCGCAATGCGCGCGGCGCGGTCGGCAGGAAAACTGTACACGCCAGTCGAGATCGCCGGAAAAGCAATAGAGTGAAGGACATGCTTGGCGGCAAGATCGAGCGCCGTCGCATAGCAGGATCTGAGCAACTCATTCTCGCGCTTGTTGCCGCCGCTCCAGAGCGGCCCGACCGCATGGATGACGTGCTTCGCCTTGAGCCGGTAGCCTTTCGTGATCTTCGCCGATCCCGTCTCGCGCCCGCCCAGACTGGCGCATTCACGCTTGAGCTCCGGCCCTGCGGCGCGATGGATGGCGCCATCCACACCGCCGCCGCCGAGCAGCGTGCGGTTCGCCGCATTCACGATCGCGTCGACTTCGAGCGTGGTGATGTCGCCCACCAAGATGTCGAGGCGGGTCGCACCTTTGGTCGCGCTCACAACCGGAACAGCCGATTTGACCATGAGCGGAGCATAGCCTGCCGTCGGCGCACACGCAGCCATTTCATGACCAGGTGTGCTTACTGAATCCTCCGAGTGCGCGGGCGATGGAGCTTAAACGGCGACGTCGAGCTCCGGAATTGCCGGCTCGTCATGCATGGTTGAACGCCGCCCGATATCGTTGAAATGCGCATCAAGGAACCGGCGCGCCGCCCGCTGGCCGCGTTTGTGCAGCATCTCGAATGCCTGATAATCCCGCGTCAGTGTGCTCGGCGCCGGTGCATTGTCTGCAAGGTCATCCATGCCGATGCGGTGCAGCCGCAGGCGCCGGAATTGTCCCTCATGCGTGCCGCGCGGCAGGCGCCCTTCATCGAGCAGCCGATTGCAAAAGTCCACTCCCCGCAGCTCGGACAGGAGCGGCGCATTGAAATTGATCTCATTGACGCGCTTGAGGATGTCGCGGCTACTCGTTGGTAGCTTGCGCCGTTCGCGCGGATTGATCTGCACGATGAGCAAATCCTCGGTCCCGGTGGCGGCAAGGAACGGAACCAGCGGCGGGTTAGCCGTGTACCCGCCATCCCAATAGGGAACGCCGTCGATCTCGACTGCGCGGAAAAGGAGCGGCAGGCAGGCGGATGCGCTTACAACGTCCGCGCTTATCTCCTTGCGCGTGAAGATACGGACCTCGCCCGTATGCACATTCGTTGCCGAGAGGAAAAGGTCGCGATCGGAATTCCCACGCAGCGCCTCGAAGTCAACGAAACGCTCCATAAGCTCCTTGAGTGGATTGATGTTCAGCGGATTTAGATCGTACGGAGAAAAGAAGCGCGACAGCGTGCCGAACCACAATCCGTCCCGCGGTACGAAGGGAAAGAGCCGCTCCGCGACCGCCCGCTGCACATCGGACAGTTGGCCGTCGACGCTCACCGCGCGCCAGAACGCGGCCATGCGGGCGCGGGCTTCCTCCGGTCCGCCTCGGTTGAGGCCATCAGCAAGAAGCACGGCATTAATGGCCCCGGCCGAGCTACCCGAAATTCCGTCGATCTCGAGGCGTCCGTCCGCAAGCAGCTGGTCGAGCACGCCCCACGTGAAGGCGCCGTGGGCCCCACCACCCTGTAGCGCAAGGTTGATGCGCTTCCGGGTCCGCCGGTCGCGCCGTCTCACCGGCCTCGGCGCTGGCGCCGGCAGCGCCAGGGTAACGCCAGCAGACACAGGCGAAGTGCGGTCCCGCAGCCAATTCGCTAGTATCGTGAGCAAGATCGGAAGCATCTTTGCCTTTCGCCGACGATTCGGATGGTCCCCTTCAATGTGGGCATACCGATGCTGCGATGCAATAATAAATGCTGCATTGCACAACACCATGTTACCGTCCCGAAGCCGTTTAGAGTGCGGACATGACCCGTATCGCTCCATCCCAGCCGATCTTTCCGAATCCCGATCACGACCACGAGCGCTGCCTGGATGATGCGATGTCGGTGGCCGAGGTACGCTGTGCCGAGCGCGGGCAGCGCCTGACGCCGATTCGGCGCGCCGTACTC
>DATCJI010000369.1:0-10400 GCA_036562835.1 Xanthobacteraceae bacterium
CCTCGTCGAGGATGTCCCAGACTTCCGGCTTCTCTTTTTCGACGAGCTTCTTGGCCTGCTTGACCGTGGTGGAGAGGCCCTTCGCATCGAGCCGTGAGTAGATAAAGGGCTTGAACAGCTCGAGCGCCATTTTCTTGGGCAGCCCGCACTGGTGCAGCTTAAGCTCCGGCCCCACGACGATGACGGACCGACCGGAATAGTCGACGCGCTTGCCGAGCAGATTTTGCCGGAAGCGGCCCTGCTTGCCTTTGAGCATGTCGGCGAGCGATTTGAGCGGACGCTTGTTGGCGCCTGTGATCACGCGGCCGCGGCGGCCGTTGTCGAACTGCGCATCCACTGCCTCCTGCAGCATTCGCTTCTCATTGCGAATGATGATGTCGGGCGCACGCAGCTCGATGAGCCGTTTGAGTCGATTGTTACGGTTGATGACACGTCGATAGAGATCGTTCAGATCGGAGGTGGCGAACCGGCCGCCGTCGAGCGGCACCAGCGGCCGCAGGTCCGGCGGGATCACCGGCACTTGCGTGAGGATCATCCATTCCGGCTTGTTGCCGGACTGCTGAAACGCCTCGACGATCTTCAGGCGCTTCGCTATTTTCTTTTTCTTGATGTCGGAATCGGAGGTGGCAAGCTCCGCGCGCAGATCGGCCTGCATCTTGTCGAGGTCGAGCGCCTTGAGCATCTCCCGGATGGCCTCGGCGCCGATCGACGCGGTGAAGCTGTCGGCGCCAAACTCCTCCTGCGCCTTGAGGTATTCGTCCTCACTGAGCAGCTGACGGTCTTCGAGCGGCGTCAATCCCGGCTCGAGCACGACGTAGCTTTCGAAATACAGGATCCTCTCCAGCGACTTCAGCGTCATGTCGAGGAGAAGCCCGATGCGCGAAGGAAGCGATTTGAGGAACCAGATGTGCGCGACCGGCGCTGCAAGCTCGATATGGCCCATGCGCTCGCGCCGCACGCGCGAAAGCGTCACCTCGACCGAGCATTTCTCGCAGATGATGCCCTTGTATTTCATGCGCTTGTACTTGCCGCACAAGCACTCGTAGTCCTTGATCGGACCGAATATGCGCGCGCAGAACAACCCGTCGCGCTCCGGCTTGAACGTACGATAGTTGATGGTTTCCGGCTTCTTGATCTCGCCGTAGGACCACGACAGAACCTTCTCCGGACTCGCAATCGAGATGCGGATCTGGTCGAAGACCTGAGCCGGCACCTGCGGGCTGAAAAGATTCATGATCTCTTGGTTCATTTAGTTCTCCATCTCGGACGACGGAGGACAGAGGACAGACGACAGATGTCTGCCGCCCTTTTCCGTCCTCGTCGTCCGTCATCTGTCCTCTGATTGCTACTCCGCCGCTTCGGATGCCTCGCCGCCGCCCGCGCCGTGACGCTGCTGTTTGGAATTATGCAGATCCACGTTGAGGCCGAGCGAGCGCATTTCCTTGACAAGCACGTTAAAGGATTCCGGAATGCCGGCTTCAAAGGTGTCGTCACCGCGCACGATTGCTTCGTACACTTTGGTACGGCCCGCCACGTCATCCGATTTGACGGTCAGCATTTCCTGCAGGGTGTACGCGGCGCCATAAGCTTCGAGCGCCCACACCTCCATCTCGCCGAAACGCTGGCCGCCGAACTGCGCCTTGCCGCCCAGCGGTTGCTGGGTCACCAGGCTGTAGGGGCCGATCGAGCGGGCGTGGATCTTGTCGTCGACCAGGTGGTGCAGCTTGAGCATATAGATGTAGCCCACGGTCACCTTGCGATCGAAGGGCTCGCCCGTGCGTCCGTCATAGAGCGTCACCTGGCCCGAATGATCGAGCCCCGCGAGATCGAGCATATGCTCGATATCGGCTTCCTTCGCACCATCGAAGACCGGCGTGGCGATTGGCACGCCGTGCTTCAAATTGGCGCCGAGCTCGATCAGATCCTTCTCGGGCAACGACTTGATGGTATCGTCATCGCCATAGACCTTCTTGAGAATGTCCTTGAGCGGTCGCACGTCGTGCTTGGCCTTATAGGCCTCGACCGCCTGGCCGATGCGCAGCCCCATACCTGCGCAAGCCCAGCCGAGATGCGTCTCCAGGATCTGGCCGACATTCATGCGGCTCGGCACGCCGAGCGGATTGAGCACAATGTCCACCGGGGTGCCGTCCTCCAGGAACGGCATGTCCTCCATGGGTACGATCTTCGAGACCACGCCCTTGTTGCCGTGACGGCCGGCCATCTTGTCGCCCGGCTGAATTTTACGTTTCACCGCGACGAAGACCTTCACCATCTTCATCACGCCGGGAGGCAGCTCGTCGCCGCGCTGGAGCTTCTCGACCTTATCGAGGAAGCGCTGCTCCAGCCCCTTCTTGGACTCGTCGTATTGTTTGCGGATGGCCTCGATCTCCGCCATCAGCTTGTCGTTCGGAGATGCGAACAGCCACCACTGCGAGCGCGGATATTCCTCCAGCACCGCGTGGGTGATCTTCGAATCCTTCTTGAAGCCCTTAGGCCCCGCGATTCCCTGCCGGCCTTCGAGCAGCTCTGCGAGACGCCCGTAGACGTTGCGGTCGAGGATCGCCTGCTCGTCGTCGCGGTCCTTGGCAAGGCGTTCAATCTCCTCGCGTTCGATCGCGAGCGCACGCTCGTCCTTTTCGACCCCGTGACGGTTGAACACGCGCACTTCGACGACCGTGCCTTGCACCCCCGGCGGCACACGCAAGGAGGTGTCGCGTACGTCGGAGGCTTTCTCGCCGAAGATCGCGCGCAGGAGCTTCTCCTCCGGCGTCATCGGGCTTTCGCCCTTGGGCGTGATCTTGCCGCAGAGAATGTCGCCGGCGCGCACTTCGGCGCCGATATAGACGATGCCGGCCTCATCGAGGTTTTTGAGCGCCTCTTCGGATACGTTGGGAATGTCGCGCGTAATTTCCTCAGGGCCGAGCTTCGTGTCCCGCGCCATGACCTCGAACTCCTCGATATGGATCGAGGAGAACACGTCGTCTTTCACGATGCGCTCGGACAGCAGGATGGAATCTTCGAAGTTGTAGCCGTTCCATGGCATAAACGCAACGAGCACGTTGCGGCCGAGCGCGAGCTCGCCAAGGTCAGTCGACGGCCCGTCGGCGATGATGTCGCCTTTAGTGACCAGGTCACCGACCTTCACCAGCGGACGCTGGTTGATGCAGGTGTTCTGGTTGGAGCGCTGGAATTTCATCAGCCGATAGATGTCGACGCCCGGCTTGGTGGGATCGGCCTCCTCCGTGGCGCGCACCACGATACGCGTGGCGTCAACCTGATCCACAATGCCTGTGCGGCGTGCCCCAATGGAAGCACCTGAATCCCGGGCCACCACCCCTTCCATTCCGGTACCGACGAACGGCGCCTCGGCCCGAACAAGCGGCACCGCCTGGCGCTGCATGTTCGAGCCCATAAGCGCGCGGTTTGCGTCGTCGTTTTCGAGGAACGGAATGAGCGCCGCAGCAACCGACACGAGCTGCTTTGGCGACACGTCCATGAAATCGACCTTGCTGGCGGGGACGAGCTGCACGTCACCGGCATGCCGGCACACGATCATGTCCTCGGTGAATCGCCCGCGGTTGTCGATCGCGGCATTGGCCTGTGCTACCGTGTAGCGTCCCTCCTCCATGGCCGAGAGATAGACGACCTCGTCGGTCACGCGGCCGTCCTTCACCTTGCGGTAGGGCGTCTCCACGAATCCGTACTTGTTCACCCGTGCATAGGTGGCGAGCGAGTTGATGAGCCCGATATTCGGCCCTTCCGGCGTCTCGATCGGACAGATCCGCCCATAGTGCGTCGGATGCACGTCGCGCACCTCGAACCCGGCGCGCTCGCGCGTGAGCCCGCCCGGTCCCAGGGCCGAAAGCCTGCGCTTGTGCGTGATCTCGGACAGCGGATTGGTCTGGTCCATGAACTGCGAAAGCTGTGAGGAGCCGAAGAACTCGCGCACGGCTGCGGCAGCAGGTTTCGCATTGATCAGGTCCTGCGGCATCACCGTATCGATGTCGACAGAGGACATGCGCTCCTTGATCGCGCGCTCCATGCGCAGTAGTCCGATGCGGTACTGGTTCTCCATCAGCTCGCCGACGGAGCGCACGCGGCGATTGCCGAGGTGATCGATGTCGTCGATCTCGCCCTTGCCGTCGCGCAGATCGAGCAAGGTGCGAATGACGGAGATGATGTCCTCCTTGCGCAAGATCCGCATCGTGTCGGGCGCATCGAGATCAAGCCGCATGTTCATCTTCACGCGCCCGACTGCGGAGAGGTCGTACCGCTCCGCATCGAAGAACAGCGAGTTGAACATGTTCTGGGCGGTGTCGATGGTCGGCGGCTCGCCCGGCCGCATCACGCGATAGATATCGAACAGCGCATCGTCGCGCGTCATGTTCTTGTCGACGGCAAGCGTGTTGCGGATGTAGCCGCCGACACTGATGTGATCGATGTCGAGGAGCGGCAGCTCCTTGTAGCCCGCCTCATGCAGCGCGTTCAGCGACTTTTCCGTGATCTCCTCGCCCGCCTCGGCATAGATCTCGCCGGTTTTCGCATTCACCAGGTCTTCTGCGAGGTAGCGCCCGATCAGGTCCTGATCGGTCATGCGCAGGCCGCGCAGACCCTTCTCCGCCAGCTGGCGCGCCTGCCGCACGGTGAGCTTCTTGCCGGCCTCGAGCACGACCTTGCCGGTATCCGCATCGACCAGGTCGTTGACTGCCTTGTAACCGCGGAAACGGCTCGCATCGAACGGCACGCGCCAGCCGTCCTTTTGCCGCTTGTAGATCACCTTGCGGTAGAACGTATTCAGGATCTGTTCGGCGTCCATGCCCAGTGCATACAGAAGCGACGTGACCGGGATCTTCCGGCGCCGATCGATGCGAGCATAGACGATATCCTTGGCGTCGAACTCGATATCGAGCCACGAGCCCCGATACGGGATGATGCGCGCCGCGAACAGGAGCTTGCCCGAAGAGTGGGTCTTGCCTTTGTCGTGATCGAAGAACACGCCGGGCGAGCGATGCATCTGCGACACGATCACGCGCTCGGTGCCGTTGACAATGAACGTGCCGTTGTTGGTCATGAGCGGGATATCGCCCATGTAGACGTCCTGCTCCTTGATGTCCTTGACCGACTTGGCGCCGGTCTCCTCGTCCACATCGAACACGATGAGGCGCAGCGTCACTTTCAGCGGCGCCGCGTAGGTCATGCCGCGCTGACGGCACTCGTCGACATCGTATTTGGGCGGCTCGAACTCGTATTTGACGAATTCAAGCGTGGACGTACCCGAGAAATCGGAAATCGGGAATACGGACTTGAAAACCGCCTGCAGCCCCTCGTCGGGACGGCCGCCGACCGGCTCCTTCACGAGCAGGAACTGATCGTAGGAGGCCTTCTGAACCTCGATGAGGTTCGGCATTTCTGCCACTTCGTGAATTTTGCCGAAAAATTTGCGAACGCGCTTGCGACCAGTGAGTGTCTGCGCCATGCCTTCTCTCTTTTGTGTCGAACCGCCGTGCTCGAACGACTCTCCGAATAGCCGCTTCCATCGCGACCATCAGGACAGCCGTCGGCACTGTTCTCTGTCTATCTTCCGATTTGGTTGTCCAAACCGCCGCCTCTCTGCCCATCGGGCAGATATGGGTAATTCCGAGCAAGCCCACTCGAAATCACCGCTTTGTGTTGCCTCGTACAGGGTACGGTGACCCCGCGCCTACACGCGCACGAGCGCACGCATACGGACCGTCCTCACCAGGACTCCGCCTTACTTCAGCTCGACCTTGGCTCCCGCCTTTTCGAGCTGGGTCTTGATCTTTTCAGCCTCGTCTTTGCTGATACCTTCCTTCACGTTCTTGGGCGCGCCTTCCACCAGCTCCTTGGCTTCTTTCAAGCCGAGGCCGGTTAGCGCACGCACCTCTTTGATCACCTCGATCTTCTTCTCGCCGTGAGAGGTAAGGACGACTGTAAACTCCGTCTTCTCCTCGGCGGGCGCAGCACCGGCCGCAGCGCCGGGGGCCGCAGCAACCGCGACCGCTGCCGCGGCCGAGACGCCCCACTTCTCCTCAAGGAGCTTCGCCAGATCGGCAGCCTCGAGCACGGTAAGCTTCGAGAGATCGTCAACGAGCTTTTGTAGATCAGCCATTGCAGTTCCTTATTACTTGGGGGCTTCGGGTCATTGCGCTTCGCCCTTGCTCGCAAAGGCCTGCACGACGCGGGCAAGCTTGCCGGCAGGCGCATTGACGAGTTGGGCAACCTTCGTGGCCGGGGCCTGAATGAGGCCGATGATCTTCGCACGCAGCTCATCGAGGGACGGCAATGCTGCGAGCGCATTGACGCCGCGCGCATCGAGAGCGGTCTTCCCCATTGCGCCGCCCACGATGACGAACTTCTCGTTCGCCTTGGCGAATTCGGCCGCGATCTTGGGAGCCGCAACGGGATCGGACGAAAACGCGATCAAAGTGGGCCCCTTCAGTAGAGGCACGATCGCAGCCGCATCCGTACCCTCAAGCGCGAGCTTGGCGAGACGGTTTTTGGCCACTTTTACGGCCGCGCCCGCCTGCTTCATCTGGCGGCGCAAGCTCTGCATTTGAGCGACGTTGAGGCCCGCATAGTGCGCTACAACGACCACACTGGTGGTCTCGAACGTCCCGTGCAGGTTGTTGACCAGCTCTTTCTTGGCGGCTCGGTCCACCGTGCTTTCCTCGTTCTCCTCGAGCGCAGGCATCGGCCAGTCGCTCGAACTCAAACCCTCACAGAGGGCTCACGATACTGAAACGAGAGCCCGTTTCCCTCATCCAGTCTGGCAGCCTGTTACACCTGAGCTGCAGCAGAAAACGATCCAGGGATTTGCGCTAACTATCTGCACCTGCACCGAAAACCAATAACGCCCTGCATCACCCTTCCGATCACGATCCAAAAGGGGAGCAAGGCATCATCGAATGTTCCTAAGAAGCGCACGAAAGCGTGCCGCCAAATGGGCCGGCACGCCCTCAGGAGCGCTATTTAGAGCTTCGAAACCGTTTTGCCAAGCGTCAAATGCTGCTGGGCCGCATAAATTTCGACGGCGCGGCATGAGCCTCAACGGGATGCCGAAAAACATCCCGCCGGATACGGCTTCGCCGTCCGGGCTGCGGTCCAACTTTCGACACGCGTGATTCGTAGGGCTAACGCCTCGATTCGGAGAGACATATCCCATGTCCGGGATCATTCGCACGGCAATTCACACCTTTGCTGCTCTGGGCCTTGCGGGCTCGTTGACCCTGGGCTGGGCGCAGGAGCCAAAGCAGATCAAGCTCACCGAGAAGCACGTCGAAGCGTTCATTGCCGCGCAACAGGACATGTCGGCAGTAGTGCAGAAGATCCAGGCCGGCGCGACCGCCAGAACCGATTCCAGCTACGATGCTGAGCTCGAAGCCGTGACGAAGAAGCACGGATTCAACAGCTTCGCCGAATATGAGGACGTCGCTGCGACCATCTCGATCGTGATGGCCAGCATCGATCCCCAGAACAAGAGCTTCATGGATCCGCAAACGGCAATCAAAAAGGAGATTGACGACCTGCGCACCGACAAGACCATGTCAGAAGACGATAAGAAGCAGCTGATGCAGGAGCTGCAGGAGGCGCTGAAGGCCGCGCAGCCCATTCAATTCCCCAGCAACATCGACCTGGTGCGGAAATACTATGACCGCATCGACGCCGCCCTGGGGTAAGGTCCTTGTCCCGGGCGCGGCGCAGCACGAATTGATGCGCACGCAGAACCGGGGCCGTTACAGTACAGACCTTGGCGGTTCCGGAGCAGCGGTGCGCCGCTTTGTGCTGCACCGCATCCGGGACACAAGCGGTAGCTACTGCTGGAAAAGTGAGGAAGGCTCGACCTTCACGCCGGGTCCCATGGTGGAGGACACGGCCACGCGCTGCACGAACGTGCCCTTCGCGCCCGCAGGCTTGGCTTTCTGAACCGCATCAGCGAACGCCTTGATGTTGGCCACGAGCTTGTCGGCCGCGAACGAGGCCTTGCCGACGCCTGCCTGAATAATCCCCGCTTTCTCGACCCGGAATTCCACCGAGCCGCCCTTCGCGCCCTTCACTGCGCTGGTAACATCCATGGTGACAGTGCCGACCTTGGGATTAGGCATCATCCCGCGCGGGCCAAGAACCTTGCCCAGGCGTCCCACCAGCGGCATCAGGTCCGGGGTGGCGATACAGCGGTCGAAGTCGATATTGCCGGCTTGCACTTGGTTGACCAAGTCTTCTGCGCCCACGACATCTGCGCCCGCAGCCTTCGCTTCGTCTGCCTTGGCGCCGCGGGCGAACACCGCTACCCGCACGCTGCGGCCGGTGCCGTTTGGAAGCGAGACCACGCCACGCACCATCTGATCCGCATGGCGTGGGTCGACCCCGAGGTTCATGGCGATCTCGATGGTTTCGTCGAATTTGGCCTGGGCGCGTTCCTTGACCATTTTTACGGCGTCTTCGACCGGATAAAGCTTCGTCCGATCAACACCTTCTCTAACCTTTTTCGTGCGTTTGCCGAGATTTGCCATGGCCTATTCCCGAACCTCGACGCCCATTGAGCGAGCAGACCCTTCTACCATGCGCATGGCCGCATCGACGCTGTCACAGTTGAGATCTTTCATTTTCTTCTCCGCGATCTCTTTTACCTGGGCTTTGGTCACGGACCCCGCCATATCGCGGCCGGGTGTCTTTGATCCGCTCTCGACCTTGGCGGCCTTTTTGATGAAGTAGGATACCGGCGGGGTACGCATCTCGAAGGTGAAGGAGCGGTCTGCATACACCGTGATCACCACCGGGATGGGCGATCCTTTCTCCATGTTCTGGGTCTGCGCGTTGAACTGCTTGCAGAACTCCATGATGGCGAGGCCACGCTGCCCGAGCGCGGGGCCGATCGGGGGCGACGGATTGGCGGACCCGGCGGGCACCTGGAGCTTGATATAGCCTGTGATCTTTTTTGCCATTTATTCCTCGAGCTTTGCGATGTCGGTCAAAGCTTCTCCACTTGTCCCATTTCGAGCTCTACGCGCGTCGGCCGGCCGAAAATAGAGACCGCAACCTTGAGGCGCGAGCGCCCATCGTCCACCTCCTCGACAACGCCGTTGAAGGAAGCAAAGGGGCCTTCCGACACGCGCACTTGTTCGCCGATTTCGAATGATACGGAAGGCTTCGGCCGCTCGATCCCTTCCTGCACCTGATGCAGGATGCGCTGCGCCTCGGTCTCGGAAATTGGCTTGGGCTTCTTGTCAGCTCCGAGAAAGCCCGTGACCTTCGGCGTGTTTTTGATCAGATGGTATGCCTCGTCAGTAAGTTCCATTTTCACCAGCACGTAGCCGGGAAAGAATTTTCGTTCGGCGTCGATTTTCTGCCCGCGCCGCACCTCCACGACTTTTTCGGTCGGCACCATGATCTCCTCGAACAGGTGATCGAGATGCCGCTGTTTCACCTGCTCGCGAATCGAGTCCGCGACCTTGCGCTCGAAGTTCGAATAGGCCTGGACGATGTACCAGTGCTTCTCGCCCATGTTTGCAAATCCTTCAGCCGCCAATACCGAGCACGAGAGTGACCGCGAAACGCATGATCTGATCCGCCACCAGGAAAAAGACCGACGCGATCGCAACCATGACAAATACCATGGCGGTAGTGATCGCGGTTTCGCGCCGGCTCGGCCACGTGACCTTCTGCGCCTCGGCGCGCACCTCTTGCATAAATTTGAAAGGACTGATCCGCGCCATGGCGTTACTGCCGCGCTTTGCGCGGCTCAAATGCAGCGATAATGACTTCTTACCGAGTCTACTGTGCCTGGCAGGAGTGGAGGGACTCGAACCCCCAACCCCCGGTTTTGGAGACCGGTGCTCTGGCCAATTGAGCTACACTCCTCCGGAAGCGCTTGCGGCGGCCCCAAGGCCCGCCGCAAGCCTGTAGATGCATGAACAAGTCCATTATTGCAAGCCCGCCACGGCCTCGAATTGCATGCCTCACGGCAATGACGGCAGTGACTATCGTTCCTGCACGGGGGCGTCTATGGTTTTCCGGGCCAGCACCCGGAGGAATTCATCCATGCACAAGGTGACGCTCGTCCCGCTCGTGCTCGCAGCGGCCTTCGCCAATGCATTGATCGGCGCGGCGCACGCAGAAAACTGGTCGCTGCCGAGCGACGCAAACGCCGCCGTGCTGGTTCATCTGAGCATGCCGGCCAACTACGAAGTCTGCCGTGACGACCTCGTGAGGGCCAATGTCCAGGAAAGCCGCAGCGTCACCGGTCTGATCGTCGACGGCATGCCGTTGGTCGGGGCGCTTACCTGGGGCTCCGAACAGGCGCGCGTCACCCGCATGGCCTTTCTCCCCCTGCAGCCCAAAAGCTGCACTTTGGTGCGGGCGCGTTCGATTGCGGTGTTCCG
>DATCJI010000034.1:0-2151 GCA_036562835.1 Xanthobacteraceae bacterium
GGACGCGGAGATCATCGATCCGTACGAACGGCGCAAGCGCCTGCTGGCGGAAGACATCGCGTACACCCTGAGCAACGTGGAGAGGTTTGCCGACGCCGAAGAGGGCGCAGCAGCGCTCGCCAGTCTGCGCGAAGTCGCCACCGAGCGGCGCGCGGACAGTACGCTGCTGCGCGAGCATTTGCAGCAAAGCAAATCGCTGTCGGAAGTGGTGCGCTGGGCCGCGCAGTGCTGGATGCGCGACGTGCGGAAAAGTTGAGCGAAGTAGCGCGAGAGCGAATGCCATGCCGCCGCTGAAAATCGGGCTCTCGCCGCGCTTTTTGCACAAGAGCCCGCCGGAGCTCGGTTTCCGAGGCAAGGCCCTCCAGTACCTGGAAGCTTCGGTCGCCCATTGGGTGATGGGTGCCGATGCGCTGATCTTCATGATTCCTTCTACTGAAACCGGGGCGATGATCCGGCGCAGCAAGCTGAGCGCGGCGGATTACGCAGAGGCGCTGGACGGCCTGGTTCTGCAGGGTGGCGCGGATGTCAGTCCTCGCAGCTATGGACAGGAACCATTGCGTCCCGAGTGGGAAGGCGACCGCTTGCGCGACGAGTACGAGATTGCGCTGCTGCGAGGCTTCATGGACCACGGCAAGCCGGTGCTCGGCATCTGCCGCGGTGCGCAGCTCATCAATGTTGCCTTGGGCGGGACGCTATGGCAGGACGTGAATGGCCTGGTTGCGGGCTCGCTGCCCCACTATGACGCCGAGAAGTACGACGAGAATTACCACGAGCTGCGGATCGAACAAGGCTCGGCGCTGAGCCGCCTTTTTCCCAACGCCGATCCGTTCATGGTGAACTCGATCCATCATCAAGCAGTGCGCGAGCTGGGGCGCGGGCTCAGCATCGAGGCGCGTTCCGAGCCCGACGGCATCGTTGAGGCGATCCGTTGGCAAGGACCGAGTTACGTTTTTGCCATGCAATGGCATCCCGAGTTTCATGTCGGCCGCGAAGGGCTGCTCGACTGCGCACCGGTGCTCGATGAGTTTCTCCGCGAGGCGCATCGCCGCCGCGGCTAGAGGCGGTCCTGGTGCATTGCGGCATCAACATGCCGCCGACTGTAAATGGCGGTCGAATGGCTCCGCGTGATGCTCCAAGTTACGAGGGTGTACAGCAAATACGTGGGTATTTATCCAGATGTATGGTGCTGGGTTCGGTTGCGCTCCGAGTCGAAATCTGCTCAGGCTCATGTAACGTAAGCTATTGAGGCGATGCTCGAATCGGGAATGCTCAGTGGATTGCACGCGTGCCGTAATCCGCCTTCCCGTTTGATGCACGGCGCTTGCAGTGGCATTCCGGTTCAATGTACTCTCCGTCTCTTGCGACGTGAGGGGAGGGCTCGCGGGGCTTTTCACGGCTTGAATCCGGTTGGCACCAAGGCTTGAGGCCCGCTATACCCCACGGGGTATAGCCATTTGAGGCGCCGCAACCGATCACCGGAGAACCGCAGATGAAAAAGAAGGTGCTCGTCGCCCGTGAGGTGTTCGACGAAACCCTGGAATATCTGGCGCAGCACTTCGAAGTTGCTTCCAACCAGGCGAACGTTCCGCACACCGCCGATGAGCTGGCCGCCAAACTGGCGGGCTTCGATGGTGCGGTTGTCATGACGGGCGATCGCATTGATGATGATGTGCTGGCGCGCTGCCCGACGCTGAAAGCGGTGTGCAGTGCCAGCGTGGGCTACAACCACATTGACCTCGCGGCCTGCACCCGCCATGGCGTGATGGCGACCAACACGCCGGGCGTGCTGACCGACAGCGTTGCCGATTTTGCGGTATGCCTGACCTTGGCCACCTGCCGCCGGTTCGCAGAAGCGTCCGCGTTTCTGCACACCGGGCAGTGGCAAGGCACGCACCTGAAAGAAATGCTCGGGATGGATCTGCACCACGCGACAGTAGGCATCTGCGGCTTCGGGCGCATCGGGCAGACCATTGCACGCCGCCTGCAAGGCTTTGAGGCGAAGATCGTGTACACCGCGCGCAGCCGCATCGCGCCCGACGTCGAGCAGCGCTTGAACGCGCGCTTTGCCGACAAGGATGAGCTGCTGCGCACCTCGGATATCGTAATCTTGATTCTGCCCTATATGCCGGACACGCATCATTACATCGGCCG
>DATCJI010000522.1:0-8562 GCA_036562835.1 Xanthobacteraceae bacterium
TCGGGATCGAGCAACAGGTCGAGCTCGGCCCGCCGGCTCGTAAAGCGCATGGCCGCGGGTTGCCCGGTTCCATCGCCCACAGTAAATGTCGTCCCCTCCCTCGTGGTCACGCGTAGATTACCCGCACGCACGAAAGAGCCGAACAATGCACGAAGCAACCGGTCCATCGGTCGCCTCCTAGACCCGCACCCGCCGCGTCATGCCCGCGACACAATTCGCGTTCACCGGCAACAACTCACCAACTTCGCGTCACATACAACAAACCGCTGATGCAATTAAAACAAACTCCTTTCTGGTCGGCAATGTTCAGGCGGTCCCATCCTGTTTTTGCCCAAAAACCCGGATACCTGTCGGCAATGGCGCATAGGGGCGCAGACGGAGGAGGAATGCCGGCGGCGAAGAGCTATCTGGGCTGCTCGGTCGTGTTGCTGGCGCTATGGGCTGTGGTGCCGGCGCTGGCGCAGTCCAACCTCGATGCAGGCAAATCACCGGCCCAGATATTCGCCGACACCTGCAACGCGTGCCACCGCAGTCCGCGTGAAATCAAGCGGACGAGCCCAGGATTTCTGCGGGAGCATTATACGACGGGCATGCGCGAAGCAGCTGCCATGGCTGCCTATCTTGCATCCGTCGGCAGCGACGCCCGGGCCGTGCAGCAGCGCAAGCCACCCGTCCTGGGCGCTGGGCGCACGCCGGCAACTGAGAATGGCCGGCCGGAGGTGGCCTCGGCTGCTCCCTCCGGTCCGGAAGCGGGCGCTCCATCGACCCAAACCGCTAACGGTTCGTTGAAGCTTCGGCGCCCCTCGGACAGCGTGGAAATCGGAGTCTCGTCGGCATCGGCTGTGCCCGCGCGGCAAGCCGAACATGCGGCTTTCCCGACATTCGAGGAGTAGTCAGAACCGTTACTTGCCCTTCGCAGGCGGCTTCGGCTCCGCCGGCGTGCCTTCGGGCTCGGAGTGGCGGGCGCGCTGTGCTTCGGCGGCTTCGGGCTCGAAGAACGCCTCGTTCGCATTCTCTCCGGCGGCCTCTTCCGCTTGCTCCTCCCGCACCGCGCTGATGTCCTCCCCGCGCGCGATGCGCTGAGCCTCGTCGGCATTGCGGGCCACCGTCAGCTCGATCATCGTCTCGACTTCCGGGTGGAGGGTTATCGGCACGCGGTGCAAGCCGATGGTCTTGATCGGCGTATGCAGCGCAATTTGAGCGCGCGTGACGGCAAAACCCTTCTCGACCAGCAGCATTGCGATATCGCGTGGCGACACAGAGCCGTAGAGCTGGCCGCCTTCGGCTGCCTGCCGTAGCACCGTCAGCTTGTGGCCATTGAGCTTCTCGGCCACTTTGGTCGCTTCGCCCTTTTGCTCGAGATTGCGGGCTTCCAGCTGCACCTTCATATTTTGGAAATGGGCGCGGTTCTCTTCCGTCGCACGCAGCGCCTTTCCCTTCGGCAACAAATAATTCCTCGCAAACCCGTCCTTCACGCGTACAACGTCTCCCATTTGGCCGAGCTTGGCAACGCGTTCTAACAGAATGATTTCCATCGTCCTCTCTCCGCCGAAAGCTGCACAATCATTTTATGGTCGCGGCGCCGGCATGCCGTGCCGTCTGGCGATGCGCCTGCGAATACCCAGGATGCGGTCGGCAATCCCCGCCAGGGTCAGAAGCAGCACAGGCCAGCCGAGCACGAGTGCGGCTGCATAGGTGCTGGCCAGAGCAAGCGCTCGGCCTCGCATCCCGCGGGTCGTAAAATGCAGCACTGCCAAACCCGCCATGGCGAAAGCCATGAACAGGCTTGCCGCAAACGCACTCGAAACAATACCCAACAGATCAGGAAGCAGTGAGCCCATGATGGCCAGCGCGAGCAGCGCCAGGCTTGAAGCAGGCAAGGTAAGAGCGCCCAGATCGGGCCAGGGGCGCATGAGCCGGCCGGAAATCTTCACCACGCGAGCGGCTAGCCAGAGATTGAACAGGTTCGTGAGCGTAGTGAATACGGCGGCGGCCGGTGGAACCGCGATGACGAGCAGATCAACAATCGAGGGTTCGCCGATTATGCGCTCATACATCCTGCGCAGGGTGGATTGGAGCGATTCTCGATCAGTACCGAAGTTCGGGATTGCAGCGACCACGACCAGCGTGCCGATAACGGCCGCCGCGAGCACGAGGCGGCCCACCGGATACCATTCAAGCTCGCTCCTCTCGCCATTCGTCGCCGGCTGTGCCAGCAGCGTCAGATAGCCGAGCCACCAGGCCCCGAACGCAATGACCGCGACGGCAACGACGAAGAGGCCGGAGAACGCAGCCAAAACAGCCGTCGCCGATACGGCAGCAATAAATCCGCAGAGGTGGCTCCAGCCCAGTGCCGCGATCATGATGGGCAATGGCGCGAGATAGAACAGGACGACGGCCGCCATGGAGCCGGAAACAACCGAGGCAAACAACAGCGCCGCGGCCGCACCAGCACCCAAGCCGACGAGAAAAATTTGAACCATCCTGAGCTGTCCCGCTTTTTCAGCGGTTAGGGAGAAATCTCCCAACCGAACTACACCATCATCGGATCACGTATGGCAGCAGACCGAGATAGCGTGCGCGCTTGATGGCGCGCGCGAGCTCGCGCTGCTTCTTCGCCGAGACCGCGGTGATGCGGCTGGGGACGATCTTGCCGCGCTCGGAGACATAACGCTGCAGCAGACGCACATCCTTGTAGTCGATCTTCGGCGCATTCGGCCCCGTGAAGGGGCACGTCTTGCGGCGGCGAAAGAAGGGTCGGCGTCCCTGGCCCGCAGGCGCTGCCATGTTGTTTACTCCTCTCCGGCCGTATTGTCGTCAGCACGTGCACGGCCTTCCCGTTCCCGCTCGCGGCGCTGCTCGCCGCGCTCACGATCGCGAAGTCCGCCGCGTTCCCGGTCGCGAAATCCGCCGCGCTCCTCGCGGTCTCTCTCGCGGTCACGATCCGCCTTGCGCATCATCGCGGAAGGGCCGTCCTCGTGCTCGGGCACGAGGACGGTGAGATAGCGCAACACGTTCTCGTTGAGTCGCTCCTGCCGTTCGAGCTCCTGAAGGGCCGGCGAAGGTGCGTCGACGTTGAACAATGTGAAGTGCGCCTTGCGGTTCTTTCGCAGGCGATACGACAAAGACTTCATGCCCCATTGCTCGGTCTTGGTCACTTTGCCGCCGAGGCTTTCGATGACGCCTTGGAATTGCGACGCGAGCTCTTCGACCTGTTGCGTGCTCGCATCCTGGCGCGTGAGGAAAATGTGTTCGTATAAGCCCATGGAGTGCCTTTCCCGTTCACCTTGGTGGCGCACATCCCGGCGCAAAGCCCTTCGAGCCTGTTCGGAAAGGCTCGAATGCTCAGAAGGCGGGAACACGGGACGCCGGGCAATTGGGCCCTTCCGCACGCCACTGCGCGCGGCCGTCCGTTCAGCTCCCAGCCGGGATCGAGCGGAAACGCGCTTTATACGCACGAGCGCGGGGAAGGCAAGGATCGGAAGTTGACACTCTCCCGGCCGGGTGCTTGGTCGCACCACATGGCCGCGGCCTTCATGTTCCCCGGACAAGGTAGTCAGGCGGTTGGCATGGGCCAGGCGCTTGCGGAAAACTTTGCGCCGGCACGGGCCGTGTTCAACGAAGTCGACGCTGCGCTCGGCGAAAAGCTCACGGCAGTGATGTGGGAGGGGCCTGCCGAGAAATTAACGCTCACGGAGAACGCCCAGCCTGCGCTGATGGCGGTCTCGCTTGCCGTGCTGCGCGTCCTTCAAACGGAAGCCGGGCTCGACCTTGCGCGCGACGTGCAGTGCGTAGCGGGCCATTCACTGGGGGAATATTCCGCCCTTGCAGCCGCGGGGGCGCTTTCCATCAGCGACACGGCAACACTCCTGCGCATCCGCGGCCGGGCCATGCAAGAAGCCGTGCCCGTCGGCGCGGGCGCAATGGCGGCACTGCTGGGGCTCTCGTTCGAGCAAGCAAGCGAAGTGGCGGCAGAAGCGAGAGACGGGCAGGTCTGCGACGCCGCCAACGACAATGGTGCCGCCCAGGTCGTGATCTCTGGCGATACATCCGCGGTCGACCGCGCCATCGAGCTGGCGAAGAAGCGCGGGGCCAAGCGCGCAGTGAAGCTTCCCGTTTCGGCCCCCTTTCATTCTGCTCTCATGCGTCCGGCTGCGGAGGTGATGGCGCATGCGCTCTCGCAAGTAGCTCTCAATAAGCCGGCGGTACCCGTGATCTCAAACGTCACTGCCGCGGCTACAACCGATCCGGGCAAGATCCTCGAGGCACTCATTGCGCAGGTCACAGGAACGGTACGCTGGCGCGAATCCATATCCGCTATGGCGCATGCCGGGGTGACCGCATTTTACGAGCTCGGTGCGGGAAAGGTGCTTTGCGGGTTGGCCAAACGCATCGCCGCCGACGCGGAGTGCTTTGCGATCGGCACACCGGAGGAGGTGCGGGCTTTCAAGCTTCCTGCACGGTCATGACAGGGCGTTGAATGATGTTTGATCTGACCGGGAAGGCCGCGCTCGTCACCGGTGCAACTGGTGCAATCGGGCGTGCCATTGTGATCGCTTTGCATAAGCAAGGAGCCACGGTTGCGCTATCCGGCAGGCGCGAGGATGTGCTCGCAAAGACGGCGGAGACGCTGCAGGAACGCGTGCATGTTCTTGCCTGCAATCTCGGCGATAAAGATCAAGTCGAGGCTCTGGTGCCGCGATGCGAGGAGCTCATGGGCCGGCTCGATATCCTCGTGGCAAACGCAGGCGTGACGAAGGACAATCTGCTCGTCCAGCTGACAGACGCCCAGTGGGACGAGGTGATCGCGGTGAATCTCACCGCCACGTTCCGTCTTGCCCGTGCGGCGGTGCGGGGAATGATGCGGCGCCGTTTCGGCCGCATCATCGGTATCTCCTCCGTAGTGGGCGCGACCGGCAATGCGGGCCAGGCGAACTACACGGCCAGCAAGGCGGGGATGGTCGGCATGATAAAGTCCATTGCCGCTGAATATGCCAGGCGTGGAGTTACAGCGAACGCAATCGCCCCCGGTTTCATAGCCAGCGACATGACAGATCGGCTCAACGACAAGCAGCGGGAAACCATTCTGGGTCGAGTCCCGGGGGGACGCATCGGGACGGTCGCCGAAGTGGCGGCCGCGGCCGTTTATCTTGCGTCCGATGAGGCCGGCTATGTCACCGGCCAAACCATCCATGTGAACGGCGGAATGGCCATGATTTGACAGGCGTTTCCAAACGGTCTGCGAGCCTGCGCACTGTGCTGGTCAAGAGATTTGGATTATGGTAACCGGGCTTGAGGTGTTTGGCAGGGGCGGCAGATTTTATCTCTTCACGGTCCGCTCGCGACCTGATCCGGCGCCGCATTAGACCCATTCGCGTTGGCTCGGGGGCATGAGCGATCGAGCCCGGATTTGAGGACACGAGGTTGCAGTCATGAGCGATGTTGGCGAGCGGGTAAAAAAAATCGTTGTCGAGCATTTGGGGGTAGATGCAGACAAGGTGACCGAGAACGCGAGCTTCATCGATGACCTTGGCGCTGACAGCCTCGATACGGTCGAGCTGGTCATGGCCTTCGAAGAGGAATTCGGATGCGAAATTCCCGACGATGCTGCCGAAACCATTCTAACCGTGGGCGACGCCATCAAATTTCTTGAGAAAAACGCAAAGAATTGAGCGAGCCAGCCGAGGAACTTTAAGCGTTCCCGGGCCTAGACATGCAGTGAACCGCTCTGGTGCCGAAGCCGGGCAACTTTCCGGTGCGGCTGAGGAATCGCACATGAGACGCGTGGTCGTCACGGGCCTCGGGATGGTGACGCCGCTTGCTTGTGGGGTGGAAGCGACCTGGCGCCGGCTCATCAATGGCGAAAGCGGCGCGCGCCGGATCGATAAGTTCGATGCCTCAGACCTCGCGTCCAAGATCGCGTGCCAGGTGCCCCGAAGCAATGGCCGCGACGACGGCTTCGACGCGGATCAATGGATGGAGCCGAAGGAGCAGCGTAAAGTTGATGATTTCATTATTTTCGCCATGGGGGCGGCCACTCAGGCGCTGCAGGACGCGGGCTGGAAGCCCGCGAGCTACGAGGATCAGATCAGGACCGGCGTGATGATCGGCTCCGGTATCGGCGGACTTACCGGAATTGCCGAGACTGCGATTGTCCTGAAAGAAAAAGGGCCACGCCGCGTCTCGCCTTTTTTCATTCCCGGACGCCTCATCAATTTGGCCTCAGGTTACGTGTCCATCGCGCACAAACTGAAAGGTCCCAATCATGCCGTCGTGACCGCCTGCTCCACCGGGGGCCATGCGATCGGGGACGCTGCACGGCTGATCGCGCTGGAAGACGCGGATGTAATGGTGGCGGGCGGAGCAGAGTCGCCGATCTCCCGTATTGGCATTGCCGGGTTTATTGCCTGTCGGGCGCTTTCAACCTCCTTCAACGACACGCCGGAACGCGCGTCGCGACCCTACGATCGTGATCGCGACGGCTTCGTCATTGGCGAGGGCGCGGGCGTGGTCGTGCTGGAGGATTACGAGCATGCGAAGAAGCGTGGCGCTCGGATGTATGCCGAGCTGATCGGGTACGGACTTTCAGGCGATGCCCATCACATCACCGCCCCCGCTGAGGACGGCGATGGCGCATGGAGATGCATGACTGCCGCCATCAAGCGCGCCGGGATTTCGGCGGCCGAAATCGACTACATCAACGCGCACGGCACATCGACGCCGCTGGGCGATGAAATAGAGCTTGCGGCAGTGCATCGGCTGCTCGGAAACGCAGCGGGTCGGGTGACTATGTCCTCGACCAAGTCCTCGATTGGCCATCTTCTCGGAGCCGCAGGCGCCGTAGAAGCGATCTTTTCGATTCTTGCCATGCGGGACGGGATTGTCCCGCCCACCATCAATCTCGACAATCCTTCCGTGGAGACACCCATCGACCTTGTGCCGCACCGCGCCAAACAGCACGAGGTCCATGTAGCGCTGTCGAACTCATTCGGGTTCGGCGGCACGAATGCTTCTCTGGTGTTTCGTCGGGTCGAAGATTAGCACGCCCGGACCTGCTCAGCCGGAACAAACCGCGCTCCCACCTTTAGCCACATTCGCACTTACATTGAGCGCCTCATCTCTTGGATTCTCCTGAGGAATTTCGTCCGAGGCACGCTTGATGCGGCTCCCTGCCAGACTGGGACATTCAGCCTACCTCCCTCGCGCAGCGAGTTGGCATACATGGAGCGGCAACAGCAATTGGCGCGTCAACGCCTCGGTGTCACCGCGTCGCGGCCTGGGCCGCCAATGCAATCTGCGCCGGCCGCTTCGGATAGGGTGCCTGCTGCTCGGTTCGCCGCCGAGCCCAGCTCTGCACTGTTGACGGAGTGTCGAAGTTGGTGAGTGAGTCCAGACGCATTGCGCCGCGCAGTCCGCGTGCCGCTTTGGAGCCCGATCACGTGCCCTTTCAGACACGCAACTCTCGTCCGTCGCGGCGCGTACGCAATCCGCTCGTAATCCTTGGTAACGCGATATTCACGATCCTCATTCTGGTGCTCGTCGTCGGCGGCGCTGTGGCCGTATTTGGCAAGAGCCGATTGGAAACCCCTGGCCCGTTGCAGGAGGACAAGCTCGTCATCATCCCGCGCGCGGGGATTCTGGAGATAGCAGACCAGCTCAAGCGCGAGGGTGTCATCGACGAGCACCGGCTCGTGTTCGTGGCTGGCGTCTTGGCGCTCGGCGCCCGCTCGGATCTCAAGGCGGGAGAATATCAGTTTCAGAAACATGCAAGCGTGCGCGAGGTCGTGGAGACCATCGTCGAAGGCAAGGTGATTCAGCACCAGCTCACGATTCCGGAAGGGCTCACTTCGGAGCAGATCGTCGCGCGGCTGCTCGACAACGAAGTTCTCTCGGGCAACATCAAAGAGGTGCCGCGCGAAGGGACTTTGCTGCCGGACGGCTATTACTTCCATCGCGGCTTTACACGCGAACAGATGATCGCGCGCATGCGCCAGGCGCAGGATCGGCTGGTGCGCGAAGCCTGGGAGCACCGCAGTCCCGATCTACCCCTGAAAACGCCTGAGCAGCTGATCGTGCTGGCCTCAATTATTGAGAAAGAAACCGGCAAGCCCGAGGAACGGACGCGCATTGCAGCCGTGTTCGCCAATCGATTGAAGCAGAAGATGAAGCTGCAGTCTGACCCGACTGTCATTTACGGCCTTGTCGCCGGCAAGGGGTCGCTTGGCCGGCCGCTCAGCAGAAGCGATCTGGCGCAGCCTACTGCCTATAACACCTATGTCATCGATGGGCTGCCCCCCGGGCCGATCGCCAGTCCGGGTCGCAGTGCAATCGAGGCTGCCGCCAATCCGGCACGCACCAAAGAGCTCTACTTTGTGGCGGACGGTACCGGCGGGCACGCGTTCGCCGAGACTTACGAGCAGCATCAGAAGAATGTTGCGCACTTGCGTGCGATCGAGCACGAGCAAAAGACGGATGCTTCCGTTCCGGAAGCGCAGGCTCCGGCTGCCGCGCGTCCGGCCGCTGCATCGGCGCCGCGCGCGAAGCGGAGCGCGACCCGGGCGA
>DATCJI010000008.1:0-2053 GCA_036562835.1 Xanthobacteraceae bacterium
GATGCGGTTCGAGCGAACTCTCTCGGGCGCGAAAGACATCCGAGCGCCGACCGCGCAGCACATTGCGAACGAGGCCGCGGCTGTATCCGGTGCGGCGCACGATCTCCTTGATGGAGACCCCGTCCTTTGCCAATCCAAGAATGGCCGCATTAGCCTCTTCTCGACGGAGGTAGCCTTCATATTGAATACGCTCGGCAGCGGTGAGCAGGCTGGGATTGATTGTTGTGGCGCCGATCGCGGCACGGATCTGCCGCATGGCCCCTGTCGCCCGAATACCGCGCGTAGTGGTGTGCGTCGCCCGAGACCACGAGCGGGATGTGCAAAGGAGGGATTGAAGGGGAAAAAGGCTCCAAGTAGGTCAAAATCGGAATCCGTGTGCGCCCGACTTCATCTCGTAAATCGGATGGCAAGACGCTAGAGGGCAACACATAAGGAGCCCCGAAACGCCGGCAACGAAAAGCCCCGCCGAAGCAGGGCAAGTCGAAGGATGGACCCCGGGCAAGGGGGCATTGGAATGTTACCAGCTTCGGGCGTCATTGAACAGGCGGCTGTCGAGCCGTGCAGCGCGAGAAGCGCGGGTCCTCATCCCTGGCAAGGATAGAACAGGGATGTCGTTCGCCTCGCAATGATCCGCGTCAGGCAGCTCGCTGCAACACGTTGTCAGCGCAAGCCAACGGCACAGCCGACTCTTCCTATTGCACACGCGATCAGCGCGTATCCGTCTGCGCGATCAGATCGAAAGCGAGGTCTCCGGAAGCTGCGGCTCGACGGCGGTCTTCTCGGCAGTTGCGGCACGCTGGGCTTTCTCCTTTTAGCAGCCTGCCCACGTAGGCGCCGGCCTGGCGATAATTCTCTATCAAACTGGTTCCGTAGCTCATCAGCCCGCCGGCAGTTACGTATTCGCGCCAAGCGTAGATCGTAGGAACGAGTTGGCGGTCCGCCAATTCGATTATGCGGTGCCGACGGCTGTCAAAGAACGGTTCGCCTTGAAGCGCAAGTCCGCGTATTCGCAGTCTTGGCAGGGTTTCAAAAACCACATCCAAAACGTGGTGCGATTGCGCAGTTGCCTGCACCGGCTCAAAATCTTCTTCGAGGATGGGACTTTTAGGATTTAGCAGCATCGCTACCACGTCTGCCGTGGGAATTAACTCATGAAGCAGCCCAATCCGCTTCATAGAAAGTACATTATTGAATAAGCTAATTCCGGTAATGTTGCCGCCCTCCCGCGAGTTGCGGTCGGCTCCGGCACCCTCGCTTCACCGGTCGTCGCTCGTCAGCCGCCGCTTTGCCGCCAGCCCGCCGGATAGTTTTCGCTTACGCGCCTCGCGGAGCATGTGGCGCAATCGCGCAACGCGCTCGGTGTCATGCGGCATGCCCAATCCGTGTCCGGCCTTTTCGAGTTCGAATTCGATTTGCCGGATGATGATGGACACCAGCTGTTGACCGGTCATTGGTCATTTTTCCCACGCTCTCGCAAACGCCTGCATCGCGGCCTCGCGCGTCGGCTCCAAGCCGCTGTCGTCGCGTTCCCCGTAGCTTAGCGTCCACATCCACGGCGTTGTTGCAGGTGCAGTGGAGGCTCTGAAAATTCGGCCGATAACAAGGGCATGGCCGCTGCTCACATCGCCCATCACGTCGTAGTCGTCTCGCCCTTCGGCTCCGGCGCGAGGGTCATTTACCCTACGCAGCAGCAGGTCGGTCATCGGCGCGCCTTTCCCCAGTCCTCTTCCGCCTCACGCCGGACCGCCGGTGCTTCCGGGTTCTTAAACTTGAGCCAATCGGCTGAGCGGCCGGACCGATAGCGCGAGCCCAGCCGCTTCGAGACGATGCCTTCGAAACCCATCCGGCCGGCGTGCTGAAACACGACTTCGCCCTCCGGATGCTCCCAAGTGCTCGTTGAGCCGCACCCCATGGCGAGCCTTCCGCAGGATGCTGGCCACGCCTCGGCATTCGCAAGACACGAAAGTTTCATCAAAACCGGGAGGCCATAACTGTCGCCGACGCTGCCCACCGAAGGCTCGACGCCCGCCTGCACCAACCGCTCGGTGTATTT
>DATCJI010000014.1:0-2877 GCA_036562835.1 Xanthobacteraceae bacterium
TCGTGCCACCCAAGACGCTCGGAATAATCTCATGAACTTGGAAGACCGTTCGGATGCCGAGTTGGAGAACCTCAAGGATCAGTTCTCCGCTTTGTCCGGCGTGGCACTCGAGGTCTCGGAAGCGGCCAAAAAAGTAAACGAAAGCTGAGCCGTCGTCGCCTACCCTATCAAGGGGCGAATGAACTCCACGGTGCGCGCCCAGGCGAGTTTCGCAGCCTCGGGCGCATAATGCACGTGCGTGTCATCATCGAAACCGTGCCGGGCACCGGAATAGGTGACGATGTCCGGATGCTGACCTGCGGCATGCAGCGCATCCACAAAACCCGGCACATCGGCGTTGACCACCGGATCCTCCCCCGCATAGATCAGCAGGAGTGGGGTCTTGATATCCCTCACATGCTCCACCGGCGGAACGCGGCCATAGAGGAGCACTGCGGCCGTCATATCCGATAAACTCATCACGGCCCGGCCAAGCGCGCTGCCACCCAGCCCAAACCCACTCGCCGCCAGCTTGCCGTTGGCATGATCCTGCCCCCTCAGCCACGCCAGTGCCGCATTTGTATCCGCGATCATCTGCGGCCAAGTCGCCATCCCGACGATCTCGCGAGCGGGATCCGGGTCCGGGGGAGTGCCGCCGTAGCGTGACGCGTAATCGGGGGCAAGCGCGGCAAACCCTTCGAGGGCAAACCTTCTGGCGACGTCTTCGAAATGCGGCGTCAGCCCAAGGATGTCATGCATGACCAGCACGCTCCCCAGAGCTCCGCTCTGGGCTGCCGGGCGCGCGCTGTAGCACTGCAACCCGCCGGCATAGTTCGGGACGGTCACTCGCCCCGTTTTCAACCGCGGGTCTTCGGGCGCAATCTGTACGGCCTTGACTGAAACCGGAGCGGTTAGGATGGCGAGCAAGCCCAGCAGCGCCGTTTCAGCTCCAAAAGCGAGAAAGCTGCGCCGGCCCAGAGCGTTGGTGTGACAGACGGATTGCTCGGGCATGGGAACCTTCCCCACCTTGGCTGCTAGGGTGAGCAGCCGAGGGCATCAGCATCGGCCACAGCCGGATCGATTGCAAATGTCGAGCGGCACCGCTTTCGACACTCCGGCGCGCCTCACTGCCTGCCGGCGCTCGGGATCGCCAAGCCCATTGGCAGAGGCGCAGCGGGTGCTAGGATGTTTCGACTTCGCTTCTGATTTCGGAGGTGAACATGCCCACATACAACTATCGCTGCGATGCGTGCGGAAAGCGGTTCACGCAGGAATCTTCGGTATCGGAGCATGAGGGCCTGCAGCCCGCCTGCCCGAAATGCGGCAGCCACAATGTGGTCCCGTCGTTCTCCTCAGTTTATGTCAAGACATCCAAGAAAAGCTGAACCAGGACGGACGCGCTGTCGCATCGCCTCGAGGCGGGCAATCTGATGTACGAGCTCGTGCTTGGCTTGATAGCGGTGGCCATCGGCAGCGCCTTGGGCGGGGCCTCACGGTATTTCGTTTCGGGCGTGGTCGCCCGTAGCATCGGCGAAACCTTTCCCTGGGGGACCTTCGCGGTCAATGTCACTGGCTCCTTCGCGATCGGCGTCCTGGCTTCGGGAGCAGACGCGCAATGGCTCGCGCCCACGCCTCTCGTCTGGCAAATCGCCGTCACTGGCTTCATCGGCAGCTACACCACCGTCTCATCCTTCAGCCTGCAGACGCTGACGCTCGCCCAGGACCGTGAGTTTCTGCGCGCGGCCGCGAACATCCTCCTATCGGTAGTGATATGCATCGCCGCCGCGGCGGCCGGCTTTTTGCTGTCGATGCGGTTTTCAGGTCATATCGGGCCGTGATGAAACTGCGAGCCGATAATTCCGAGACGACGCTGCAGCCGAGCGCGGCCGTTTCAGCCAGCAAACCGGCTCGCAAAGGCTCTTCGCGCGCAGACGACCTTATCCTTTACAGCATGGTCTCGCTCGGCGCAGTCATCGGCGGCGTATTGCGCGCGCTGGCCTCGATGGCCACCCTTGCGCTGATCGGACCGGGATTTCCGTGGGGCACCTTCTTCGTCAACGTTGTCGGTTCTTTCATCATCGGTTTCTTCGCAACGCTCACCAGTCCCGGCGGGCGCGTCTTTGCGAGCACGCGCCAACGGCAGTTCGTCATGACCGGCATTTGCGGCGGGTTCACTACCTTCTCGATGTTCAGCCTCGAGACGTTCCGCTTGGCCCAATCGGGAAAGCTCGCCGCGGCGGGGCTGAACATCGCGCTCTCTATCTTCGGTTGGCTTGGCGCAGTGTGGTTGGGCCATGTGCTTGCGCTGCGCATGAACCGGCTCAAAGGAAGCTGAAGCCATGCATATCCCGGAAGCGGCAACGCTCTTGCGTATTTTCATTGGCGAGGACGATCAGTACGAGGGCAATCCTCTCTATGAAACGATCGTCCGCAAGGCACGCGAGCTGCACTTGGCCGGCGCCACCGTCTTGCGCGGCTCGGTCGGGTTCGGCCACTCCAGCCGCCTGCATACCTCGAAGATTTTGCGGCTCTCCGAAGATCTGCCGCTCGTGATCGAGATCGTTGACAGTCCGGAAAAGATCAATCAGTTCCTGCCCTTCCTCCGCGAGATGATGGCCGGAGGAATGATCACCATGGAGCAGGTACGCGTGCTGCAATACGGGCCCGGCAACAACTCGTAAAGAGCTCGCGAACTTTTCCCGGCGTAAACTGATCGTCTAGGTGATTGCTGGAAAGTTTGGGCCGGAATAGTCGGCGGGCGCCCATTTGGCGCTGCAGAACCTGAACGGATGCATTCTGCAAGATATCGCGATGCTGTCGGAAGTACGTGTACTACACCTGGAAATGTCCGAGCGGTGCAACGCCGCTTGTCCCCTCTGCGCGCGAATGAACGTCAAC
>DATCJI010000016.1:0-11445 GCA_036562835.1 Xanthobacteraceae bacterium
CACGATTCTGCATAGAGCTTTTGGCCCTCCGCATAGGTGCCCTTGCCGGCCGGCAGCCCGCGCCCGTCCGGCGGGACCGCGAAAAATCGCGCCAGCTCCGCCGGCGCTGGCGTGGTGCCGAACTCGAAGCGGCGCGGATAGCCTTCCTGCCCTGTAGCCGCGGACGCCATGCAGGCTATCAGGACTGCGAGTAGTACTGATTTAAGCGTGCACATTGCTGACGCTCCCGTCACCCGCAACGGCCCAGCTCTGGATTGCATTGAGATGGTAGACTGAGCCAAACGGACCAGCGAGCCCGCGGATGTCGACCAGCTGTTTCAACGTTGGCTGGATGTAGCCAGTCTCGTCCGTCGCTCGGCTCTGCAGGATGACTTGCTGCCCGTTCCAGAACCAGGGAAACCGAAACCTCGTCGTGCAGATCGGCAATACCGGATCCTGCAACGCGGCCAGTTGCCAGTTCTTTCCGCCGTCTGCCGAGACCTCAACCCGGGCGATCCTGCCGCGGCCGCTCCAGGCAAGCCCGGTGACTTCGTAAAAGCCGGATCCGGGAAGCTTCATCTCGCCCGAGGGGAAGGTGATGACGGATTTCGCCTCCATCGTGAAGCTGAACTGGCGTGCCTTTCCATTGGAAAGCAAATCCGTATATTTGGAAGTCTCTTCCCGCGTCATGAAAGGTTTGTCGCTCAGCTCGAGCCGGCGCAGCCACTTGATGTGGGTGTTGCCCTCCCAGCCGGGCAGAATGAGGCGGAGCGGATAGCCTTGCTCCGGCCGCAGCGCCTCTCCATTTTGCGCATATGCAATGATCCCATCGCTGAGAAGCTTCTCGAGCGGAATACTGCGTGTCATCACGGCTGCATCCGCACCTTCCGCGAGCGCCCACGCGGCGCCTTGCTTGAGGCCGACCTCGCGGGCCATGGTTGAGAATTGCACGCCTGTCCATTCGGACGTGCTGAGCAAGCCATGGGTGCCTTGCACCGTCTTCAGCGTGGGCTTGCTCCACTCCGTGAGCCCATTCCCCGAGCATTCAATGAAATGCAGGCGCGAGACGGACGGAAAGCGTTTGAGCTCCGCCATGCTGTATTTTCTCGGCCGCTCCGTGAGGCCGTGCACAACAAGGAAGTGCTTGGCCGGATCGATTGTGGGGATGCCGCCGTGATGCCGCTCGAAATGCAGTCCCGACGGGGTGATGATGCCTTCGCTCTTGTCGAGCGGCGACATGGTCCAGGAGGAGAGCGTCGTCGCTGTCGGATACCGCCAGCGCAGTTCGCTCTCGAACTGCGAGCGCGAGCCGTAGCCGCCGTCATCGGCGATAGGTGTTCCCTGTACCTTGGTCGGATCGTCGGGCACGTCGCGCCAGACAGCGCCCGCGGGCGCCTTCTGCGCAGCCGCGCGAGCGCCAGAGAGCGGCGCGCCCATACCGGCGAGCAATGCGGACCCTGCGGCAAACAAGACGCCGCGCCTGCCGGCGGTCGGGAACATGCCCGCCTTGCATGCGCAATCTTCAACGTCCTGCCGCCGGCGAGCGAGCATGCGCCGCTCCGCCTCGATCCTCGCCTCGATCTCGCTCTTTAGCTTCTCGTTGTAATCGCGCGCGCGGTCTCCACCTCCCATTGCGTAGCCTTCCTGTCTCATTTTTATTTTGTTGTAAGCGCGTCTGTCAGTCCGCCGGAAAGCACATGAGCGCTGACCGGCTTAGTCGGCACGTTTCCTCCTTTTACGCAGCCGGTCGTGCCGCCTTCTGCTTGCTTTTGTCGCGTTGCTCCGCCGCCTCCATGGGCGGCTTGCTCCAGGCTACCTTTTTGGCGAACTGCTCAAGCTCCTTCGCCGTCATGTAGGCCGTGTGCTCGGGCCCGGGATACGCGCGCGAGCGCACATCATTCATGTAACGGGTGTAGACGTCCTCGATGATTGGAATCAGGTCGGTGTAGATTTTCGAATGCCTGGGCGTGTGCTCCTCATAGAGATGAAACAGGTCGGAGCTGATAATGTGCACGCCATGCGCCTTGTTGCCTGCGCCCAGGCTGATCACCGGCACAGGAAGGGTTTCGGTCAGATACTGACAGACCTCCTCGGTGGTGACCTCGCACATGATGGAGAAACAGCCGGCATCGACCATCTCACGCGCATCCTGGACGAGCTCGAGCGCACGCGTCGCGGTCTTGCCCTGGGCCGTGAAACCGCCGAGCTGCGGCATGCGCATGGGCGTGATCCCGATGTGTCCCTGCACCGGAATGCCCGCCTTGATAATCGCTTCGATGCACCGGACATGATGCCGGTTGCCTTCACATTTCATCACTTCGGCGTTTGCTTGCGCGACGAACTTGCCGGCGTTCTCAACGGCCTGCTCGGGCGAGACATGAAAGCTCCAGTAGGGCATGTCGACCATGCGGAGGCCGTAACGCGAGCCCCGGTCCACCGCCTGCGCCATCAGCATCACTTCGTCGAAAGTGACGGAAACGGTGCTGCGGTGGCCAAACAGAATCATGCCGCCCGTATCCGATACGCACAGGATGTCGATACCCAAGCGGTCCGCGACTACTGCACTGCGATAATCGTAAACCGCCATCTGCACGATCGCTTCGCCATCCGCCATTTTCTTCATCAGCGACGGGATGGTGACTTTCCTTCGCGGCGGCCCCGATGCTTGGATGGCCTTTGCTGAAGACATGGCAACTCCTGAAATTGCGGGACTGAGGGCGGCAGAAACCCGCGCTCGCCAGCCTATGGTCGGCAGTTTGACGAAGTCAAAGAGAGCCCGACAATGATGTTATCAATGAAATCAATGAGAGCTGCTGCGGCGCCAATCGGGGCAGCGGTTTTTGGAAAGAGCATACCGTTTCGAGGAAAAGCGATGCGGCTCAGGCGGGCATGGGCCATAGGTCGGCGCGCCATCCGCCGCGCGGCCTGATCTTCTCGGGGTCGTAGATCGGCAGGCTCGCTTTGCGAATGTTGCGGAATTCGCCATTCGTATGCACCAGATCAGTTGCATCGGACGCCGCGTAGCCCAATCCGATCACTGCATCCGCTGTGATGCTTCGGCATGCGGACGTAACCAGCAGGGTTCCCGCACCCGGCGGGAATTGCGCGTCTGCGGCAGGGTGCCGCAGGACGGGATTTTGATCGCAATGTGCCTGGAAGCACATGAGACGAACTGCGCCCTGCGCGGTACGCGCGGCCGCATCGTTGCCCGCAAACCGCGCGAGCCCGAGTTCTTGCGACGTCACGGGAAACCGAAACTCGTTCGTGAACAGCGGAAACCCGGCCTCTATTCTCAGAATGTCCGCAGCCGCAAAGCCCGCCGGGCGGGCATACATTGCGAGCGCATCCCATACCACCTCGCGCGAGGCGCGCGGGAGAATGATCTCAAACCCGCGCTCCCCCGTGTAGCCCAGCCGTCCCACACGACATGGTACTCCCGCCACGCTCATTGGCGCATGCTCGAAGTAGCCCAGCGCGCGCAGCTCTGCGGCCGGTGCGAGCGCGGCGAGCGCGCGCAGACTCGCCGGACCTTGCACCGCGAGCACGGCCGTTTCCTCAGTGAGGTCGCTCACCGCAGTTGTGCATGCGGCAACTCGCAACTGTACATAAGCGTCACTCGGCGGCAGAAATAATTCGAAGCTTTCGTTGTCCATGCGCCAGACCGTAAGATCGCCGCGCACGTGTCCGCGCCCGTCGAGCGCAAGCGCATAACGGATGCGCCTGGGCGGCAACTCGTCCATCTTTCGTGGAGTGAGCAGCGCAATAAGCGCGCCCGCGCGCGGTCCCTGAATGCGAATGCGGTGCATGAAGCTGAAATCGAAGAGGGCGGCGGCCGATCGGCAAGCAGTTGCTTCGCCAAAAACGTCACCGTAGTCCCGGCGCAAGGCGCGCAGATCGAAATCGTGATCGAAAGTCACCATCAGCCAGGAGGCTATTGGCGCGTGCATTTGCCGAGAGAGGGCGGGCTTGAAACCCCGTCCACACGCACGTCAATTGCGAAAAAAGAGGCAGTCCAAGGCCATTTTGATAGCAGCGGCGCGCACATTCATGTAAGTTGATAGCTCGGACACTCCCTTACGTCCGGGCAGGCGAAGCCAAATGTTCCTGCGTCAGCTCGAATATCTCGTGACTCTCGCGCAAGAGCAGCATTTCAGCCGGGCAGCCCGGCAGTGCAAGGTATCGCAGCCCAGTCTCTCCAACGCCATCAAGCAGTTGGAAGCCGAGTTCGGCACGCCAATCGTCCTGCGGCACCAGCGTTTTCAGGGCTTCACGGCCGAGGGAAGGCGCGTGGTCGAATGGTGCAAGCGTATCCTGGCAGATCGCGACGCGATGCTGCAGGAGCTTTCCGTCCTCAAGAAAACCCTGTCCGGACGACTGCGCCTGGGAGCGATGCCGACGAGCTCGCCCGTGCTTCCCCAGATCAATCGCCACTTTCTCGACCTGCATCCGGGCGTGCAGGTCGACGTGAGTTTTCTCGGCCTCGACGAAATGCGGGTAAAGCTCATCAATTTCGAGCTGGATGTCGGGATTACCTACATCGATCAGAAGCATCCGGCTCCCTTGATCAGTGTTCCACTGTACGATGAGCATTTGAGCCTTTTGGTGTCAGATGACGCACGTTTCCCCGATGCCGCAGTGACCTGGGCGAGGGCTGCCGATCTGCCGCTCTGCCTCCTGCCGCCGCACATGCACGAGCGACAGATCATCGACGCTGCCTTTGCGTCCGTTGGCAAAAATCCTAGGCCCACAATTGAGTCGGACTCGATCGTCAATCTTGCGTTTCACACCATGCTTGGCGGGACAGTCACCATCGTGCCCAGCCATTTTGAAATGGTGATCGGCGCATTTCCGGGCACGCGCCTGGTTGATTTGGTCAAACCCGAGGTGGTCCGCCAGGTCGGCCTCATCTGGGTCGACGGCAATCCGATGCTGCCCATGGCACGCGCGATGCTTGAAGCGGTCACCGCAATACCGGTGAACGAGCTGTTCAAAACACCGGTGAAAGCAACAACCGGCCATACGTCTGATCCTGCAATGAGCACTGCGCGTCGCCAGAGCACGGCATAAGCTTTCCAATCAGATGCCTTCACGCGCCGCAATGAGTCGCCACCATGATAGATGGCGCGAATTGGATCATTCATTGTCGCGGTTTGACACTCACAACCTGCATCCATAGGCTTTGCGCAAGACCCCACGGCGGATTGCGAGGCCGCCAATGCGGGGCTTCTTAGATCACCGGGAGGATGTAATGGCTGCTCACGGAGCGTATGCACAGCTGCGCGGGAAATTGTTTGCGCTGCTCACAGGCATGGGCTGCATGCTCGCCTGGTCTCAGCCGGGATTCGCAGAGGAGACCAAGGATTACGGCAAGCCGGGCAGTCCCATCGATCTCGTAGTGGGCTATCAGCCCTATTACACCGAGTCCTGGTCCGGCGTGATCATGCGCAACAAGAAGTTTTACGAGAAGTATCTGCCGCAAGGCTCGAAAGTCGATTTTCAGGTCGGTCTGCAAGGCGCCATCATCGTGAATGGAATGTTGGCGGGCAAGGTCGACCTTGGATATGTGGGCGACATGCCCGGCATCGTTTCCACGAGCCATGCCGACGTGCGCGATATCCGCATCGTTAGCGTGCTTGGGCTTGGCTTCGATCAGTGCAACGCATTCCTCGTGCGCACCGATGCGCCGCAATTCCAATCATCCGATGAGGCAATCAAGTGGTTGAACGGGAAAACCGTCGCGGTGCCAAAGGGAAGCTGCACGGACCGATTTGCCCAGGCTGTCTTCAAACGATTCAAGATCGCGCCTTCCGAATACCTCAACCAGAGCATTGAAGTCATCACCAGCGGCTTTCGCGCGAAGAAGCTTGACGCGGCCGTCATGTGGGAGCCGACAACATCGCGGCTTGTGCTGGACAAGCTCGCCCGAAAGGTTGCAACCGGCGCGTCGGTGAACGAGAACGACGGCGGGTTCATGGTCATGCCGAAAGCATTGATCGAGCAGCGCCCCGACGTCGTGAACGCATGGCTGGAAGCCGAGCTGGACTCACAGCTCTACTTTGCCGATCCGAATAACGCCATGTCCGTGAGCGCCATGGCGCTCGAGCAGACGACCGGATTCCCGCAAAAAACGTTGTGGTACTCCGCTTATGGCACCTACCCCGCCGCGGAAGGCGGGACCACGAGCCGCATCGTGCTGACTTATGGTTTCACTCCGGAAGCCAAGGATCTGATTGCCAAGGCGGCAAAGTTCCTTCTCGAGATAAAAAGCATCAAGGCGGACATCCGCCCGGAGGCGGTGATGCCGTCCTTCACCGAGGAGATTCTTAAAAAGCGCAACCTGAAATCTCCCATCGGCGAGGTGAAGGCGCTTCCCGACTCCGCCTACACGGGATCATAGTGGTCAATCGCGAAGCGAGCTTTCCCACCCCGCAAGCAAGCATGGGCCTGGCCGACGCCCCCGCGGCTGATCACCTCGGGCAGCGTTCTGAGCGCGCGAGACGTTTCGAAAAAACGCTGTATCGCATCGGAAATTGGGTGCGCAGCCCACGCCCATACCTGATGGTGCTCGGCTTCGCGCTGTTCTTGGGATTCTGGTATCTGTCCGTCGAGGTCTGGAAGCTTCCGCGCTTCTCGCAAATGCCCGGCCCCACCACGGTCATCCGCGAGTGGCTGAGCCCGGATCCGACTTACGGCCTCTCGGCCTATTCGCCGGAATATTATGAGCACATCTGGGTGAGCCTGCGACGGGTTTCCGTCGCATTCATTCTGGCCACCATCACCGGAGTCCCGCTCGGGCTTTACCTGGGCTGGTCGCAGCTGTTCAAAGAATACGTGTTTCCTGTCTTCGAGCTGCTGCGTCCGATCCCGCCTTTGGCGTGGGTGCCTCTGGCAATCATCATGTTTCAGGGTTCCGAGACGCCGATTATTTTCCTGACCTTTCTCGCATCCTTCTATGCAACGACCCTCAACACCATGCTGGGAGTTGAGTCGATCGACGTCTCCTTCGTTCGCGCTGCGTATTGTCTCGGCGCGAAGAGACGTCAGGTTTTCTGGCATGTCGTAGTGCCGGGCGCGATGCCATTCATTTTCACGGGTCTGCAGATTTCGGTGGGCGTTGCCTGGTTTTCGCTGGTCGCCGCCGAAATGGTATCCGGCCAGTATGGTCTCGGTTATCTGATCAACACCTCCTACACGATGGTGCAGTATCCGACGATGGTGATCGGCATGATTACGCTCGGCGTGGTGGGATATGTGACCAGCGCCGGCGTGCGCATTCTCGGCAACTATCTGATGCAGTGGAGGGCACGCGAGCTCGCCATGGGAGGCGATAAGTGAGCGCGCTGCCGGAAACGCGACAGGCGCATATGATGCCAGGCGAGCACGCTTTGCGCCGGTCAGGTTCGCGGAAGGGCGAAATCCACATCCGCAATGTCGTAAAGATATACGGCTCGGAAGAAAGCGGTGTTCGCGCGGTCGACGACTGCACCCTCCACGTCCCGGCCGGAGAGATCACCGTCGTGGTCGGACCTTCCGGCTGCGGCAAGACCACGCTGCTCAACGCCATCGCCGGATTTCACAGCATAACTTCCGGCACGATCGATCTTGACGGAGAGCCGTTATGCGGGCCCGGCAGACTGAAAGCCGATCCGGGTCCTGACCGCATCGTGGTGTTTCAGAACGGTGCCCTGTTTCCCTGGAAAACGATCATCGAGAACGTCGCATTCGGCCCGATCGTGCAGGGACGACTGTCGCGCAAGCAGGCGTATGAGAAGGCGCGCGCAATGCTCGCGGAGGCGGGGCTGCGCAATCTCGAAGATAGTTATCCGGGGGAGATCTCCTCGGGCATGCGCAGGCGCGTTGAGATCGTGCGCGCGCTCATGAACGAGCCCAAGATTCTGCTGCTCGATGAACCCTATCGCGCGCTCGACTCTTTGACGAAATCGGTCATGCACGAAGCATTGCTGGAGACCTTTGACCGCAACCAGGTGACCATATTCTTTATCACGCATGACCTCGAGGAGGCGATTTTTCTGGGCCATCGCGTAGCGATCATGACCACGCGTCCGTGCCGTCCCAAAAAGATCCTGACGGTCGATATCCCCCATCCGCGCGATTACAGCGTGCTCACCGCCAAGCGCTTCCGTGAGTACCTCGACGAAACAATCGCGGCGGTTCATGAGGAGGCACTTAAAGCCTTCGCCGCTGGCGAACGGGAACGGTGAGAGCAAAGCATGCCGTCCTTCCGGGCAGCGCACCTATACGCACTCGTGGCCAGCACAAAGTTCTGGCGCGGCGTGTTTGCCACGCTGATATTCATCGCAGTTTGGGAGATCGCGTCGGGTATCGGGCTCTCCCGCATACCGGCACCATCCGCGGTCGCGTTGACGTTCAACGACATGATGCGGGACCCGAGCTACTGGTTCAGCTGGTATTTGAGCACGAAGCGCGTGTTTGCAGGATTTCTCGTGGCCATGCTGGTGGGAATTCCGCTTGGACTTGCCATGGCGGTGAGCCGGACCTTCTACGGCATCGTGTTTCCGGTGTTCGAGGTCCTTCGCCCCATCCCGCCGCTGGCGTGGGTGCCGGCGGCGATCATCTTCTGGCCAACGCAAGAGCTGTCGATCGACTTCGTTACTTTCCTCGGCGCATTTTATGCTGTGGTTATCAATGTGATCGACGGCGCGCAGACGATCGACGTGCGCTATTTCCAGGCTGCGCGCTCCATGGGATCGTCCAGCTGGGACATTTTTCGGCGCATCATACTTCCAGGCACGTTACCGTCTGTCCTGGTCGGCGCCACCGTGGGCATCGGCATTGCGTGGGCGGTTGTCGTCGCCGCCGAAATGATTTCGGGAGGGGGCAGCGCGGGCTCGATGGGGGGCGCCGCAGGCGGTGGACTGGGCTTCTTCATCTGGAATTCATATGTCGGCGGATCCTACACGCAGATCGTCGTCGGCATGATCAGCATCGGCATTGCCGGCTACATTTCCAGCGCGCTGATACGCAAAGCTGGAGAGCTGGCGACGCCCTGGTTGCGCGACCAATGACGACATCGAGGCGACAATGACGATAACGCCACACGTGTCGAGTAATTCGGCATCTGCGCCGGGCCTCGAATCCTCGCCGGCAGCAGGCAGGATCGTTGCAAAGAACGTGAATAAATCGTACGGCTCGGGCACGTTTGCAAAGAGCGTCGTGCGCGATTGCTCGTTCACCGTTGAGCCGGGCAAGCTCACCGTGATGATCGGCCCTTCCGGCTGCGGCAAGAGCACCATCATTCGCCTGCTTGCCGGATTCGAGAGGCCGACCGCCGGCAGCATGAGCATAGACGGCAAGCTTATTACGGCACCCGGCCTGGATCGGCTCGTGCTTTTTCAGGAGAGTGCACTGTTTCCCTGGATGACAACGTACGGCAACATCATGTTCGGGCCGCGCGTCCGTGCGGAGGCCGGCAGTGAAGCACGGCGTACCGCTGAATTCCTGCTTGATAAGGTCGGGCTTGCGGCATTCCGGCGCAAGTATCCCACCCAGCTCTCCGGCGGCATGCAGCGGCGCGCTGAGCTCGCGCGCGCCATGATCAACGAGCCAAAGGTCATGATCCTCGACGAGCCGTTCCGCGGGCTTGACGCCATGACCAAGACGCTGATGCAGGAGTACTACGGCAAGCTTTATAACGAGACACGCCGCACGACATTTTTCGTGACTACTGATATCGACGAGGCGATATTGCTCGCCGATCGAATGCTGGTGATGACCAACACGCCGGCACGCGTGCGTGCCGTGCTCGAAGTAGACTTGCCGCGACCGCGAAGACCGGAGGATCTGGTCGAGAACGACCACGCGAATCTTATCAAGATGGAAGCGCTCTCGCTGTTGCATGACGAGGCGATGAAATCTTTTGCGCGCGGCAGCAAGGCGGCCGCGGATTTCATCGAGGCTTACTCGAAGCGAATTCAGAAATCATCCTGATGTGATGCAAGAGAGCTCCGTTTCCCGGCCGGTGCAGAGAACTACTGCGACCATCGAGGCACGCTCGAAGGTTTCGAGCTGCACCTTCGAGGCGGAGCCACACGAGCCCATTCTGTACGCTGCGTTGCGCGCAGGCGTCGCCGCTCCCTACGAGTGCGCCACCGGGACCTGCGGAACCTGCAAGGCCAGACGCACGGTTGGAGTTATCGTACGCGATTGGCCGCAGGCGCCCGGCAACAAATATCTGCGGCTCGAGCGCGAGGAAGTGCTGCTCTGCCAAGCGCGTGCTCTCGGGGGATGCAGCTTCGAGATACCCGGCAGCGTCAATCTTAATTCGAGCGTGCGCATTCGACCGCAGTTCGGCCGTGGAGTGGTCACGGACATAGCTCGCCTCACCGCTGATACGATCGAGCTCAGCCTCAACGTCGATCCCGCGCTGGAATTCGACGCCGGCCAATTCGCGGTGCTGCGCATTCCGCAGATTGCCGGGTTTCGCGGTTACTCGATGATCAATCACCCGGGCTCCTCATCAAAAGCGAAATTCATCATCAAACGAAAGCCCGATGGTGCGTTCACTGAATGGCTGTTTTCGCACGCGCAGCCCGGCGATGCGGTGGAGTGGTTTGGCCCTTTGGGCAAGGCGATCTTCGTCCCGCAGGAGCAGCGCACGGTCGTATGTATTGCGGGCGGATCGGGAATCGCCTCGATGCTTTCGATACTCAAGGCAGGACAGTCGTCCCGCCACTTCGAGCACTTCGAGGCTGACGTGTTCTTTGGCGTGCGTACCAATGCGGACATGTTTTACCTCGATGAGCTGCATGCGTTTGCCGCGGACTTTCCGGGCATGTTGCGCATCAAGGTTGCGACCTCGCACGAGGTGCCGCGAGAGGAACTGCGCTCACGATATCCGCACCTCGGTTTCGAGGCGGGGTTTCCCCATGAGATTGCCGCACGCGACCTTGCGGTAAGCTTCGCGGGACGCGTCGCGTATGTCGCCGGACCGCCGATCCTCGTAGACGTATCCATTCGCATGCTGATTACCCACGGCCGGCTGCCGGTGCGCGATATCCGCTACGACAAATTCAGTTGAACGCAAACGAGGTTGGACCATGTGCGCGGCCGTCAATGCGATCGACAAAGCGGAAATTCTGGGTGCAACCGAGATTCTCAACGGTGTTTCGGATGCGGCGCTGCAGAAGATCGCGATGCTGGCGAAGCCGCAAACGGTGGAGGAAGGCGAGACGCTCTACGCCGTGGGCGATCCGGCGCGCAGCGCATACGTGGTGGCGGAGGGCCGGCTGAGATTCATCCTTGGCGGGGATGGCCGGCCTGCTGCGCAGGGGACCATCATCGCGGCAGGCGACATCCTGGGATGGGCGGCGCTCCTGGGCAATCAACCCCGCCGCATCGCCAGCGTCATCGCGCTCGAAGACTGCCGTTTGCTCGACATCGATGGTGAGGCGCTGCTCCGGATTTTGGAGGGCGAGCCGCGCTCGG
>DATCJI010000051.1:0-8277 GCA_036562835.1 Xanthobacteraceae bacterium
TCAGGTCGTGGGTATCAAGCTCCTGTGCCGGCAGGCCAATGTGGAGAAGATCGAAGCGGGGCCGAAGGGCGCTGTGATCTCATTTCGCGAGAACCGGTTCGCCAATCCGGATCGCCTTGTTGCCTTCATCCATGAGCAGGGGCGAGCCGCGCGCGTGCGTCCCGATATGAAGGTCGTGTTTTTTGCCGATTGGGAACGACCCCAGCAGCGCCTGCGCGGCACGGCCGCCATTCTGAGAGACCTGGTCGCACTCACCGAGCCGGCCAAGGCGGCGTGACTCTTGCACCATCTGCGTCATCGCGTCCCGAGCGGGCGGGCGCCGTCCTTGTCGATGCGCGGTCGCGGACGGCCGCCGTCGCTCAGCGCAATGATCACCACGATCTCGGCTGGGCGGGGCGCATCGGGAATGGAAACCGTGACGGTGTCGATCCGGTCGAATTGCCAAACATCGTCCCGGTCTGAAAGGGGCACGTCGATCGAGGCGCCGGCAGCCGCCACCTTTACGTTGGAGGGGATGATCGCCTTCCCGCCGCCGATCGCCGCGCGCATGGGCTTTCCCATGCGCGGGTGGATGATAGCGGCGGCGTGCTCGATTTCGCCGTCGAGGCCGACGATCGCCGCCTTGCCGTAGCTCGTGGGTGGATCAGGCAAAAGTTCGAGCGCCTGGCGTACAAGCTGCTCGCCCAGCCCGGCGCCAAACGAAACCAGCGCCGAGAGATCGTCCACGGCCTGACCGGCGTGCGGATTGGCGATCACGGCGCAAGCCGCCACGCGCGTCACCGGCCGCAGCGCCGGCAAGCCGCCTTCGAAAAGGACCGTGTCGCGGACGAGCACGCTGCGGCGGACCTGCATGATCATCTCCCGGTAAGGCGCGCGAAGTTTTCGGAGAATACCAGCTGCGCTTCACGCGGAGGCAGCGCGCGGGCAACAAATTTAACCGGGTCGGGCTCGCCGAGCGGGAAGGGAGCGTCGCTGCCGAGCAGGAAGCGCTCGGGTGGCACGATGCTCGTGGCGAAGCGCAGGTAATCAGGCTCGAAGCAGACGCTGTCGAAATAAAGCTCACGCAGATAATCGCCGACTTTGCGCGGCAGCGCAGGCGAGAGCGCCGGGTTCGTATCCACCTCGCGCTGCATGCGGGCGCGCAGCATGAGGCCGTAGCCGCCTGCATGGGCGCACACGAGCTTGAGCCCTCCGTAGTGATCGAGAAAATTGCTGCAGATCATGCGCAAGAGGTTGATGGTGGAATCGAACAGATATCCCGCAACCACCGTGAGCTCGTAATCGGCCGTGCGGTCGCGCCCGGGCGGATCGGCCGGATGCAGGAAAAGCGGCACGTCCAGCTCTTTCGCCGCCTCGAAGATCGGGCGGAAGCGTGGGTCGGACAAATAGGTCCCGCGCACGTTCGTGGCGACATGTCCGCCTATAAATCCATGCTCGCGCACGCAGCGGCGCAGCTCGTCGGCTGCAGCTTGTGCGTCATGCATGGGCAGGAAGGCCCAGGCGGCAAACCGCTTGCGGTCTGATGCGACGAGGTCCGCAAAGCCGTCATTGCACAGGCGTGCGGCCGCAAGCGCCAGCTTCGGCTCCACGTAATAGTTGACCAGCGGGGTCGCCAGCGAGATCACCGTGCGGTCGATGCCGAGCGCATCCATGCGGGCGATCTGGCGCGCAGGCTCGAAGAACGTGCGGTTGAGTCCGTAATGCGCGCCGCGGCACACCAGATCGACAGCCTCGCCGCGCTCGGCGGTGACACGCGTATCGAACTCGGCGTGCTGTTTTACGAAATCGAAATAAGCCGGCGGAATGAAATGGCAGTGAATGTCGGTGACCATCTTTCAGAGACCCAGATATGCGACCTTGAGCCGATCATCGTTCAGAAGATCGCGTCCCGGTCCTTGCATCACGATGCGCCCGTTCTCCAGCACATATCCATGATCGGCCACACGCAGTACGTGGTGTACGCTCTGCTCGACGATGAGGATCGTGTGGTTCTGATTGCGCAGATTCTCGAGCACCTGAAACACCAGCGCGACGAACATGGGCGCGAGACCCTCGGTCGGCTCATCGAGCAGCAGCACGCGGGGCTTCGCCATAAGCGCCCGCCCGATGGCCAGCATCTGCTGCTCGCCGCCGCTGAGCGATCCCGCCATCTGCCGCTGCCGCTCCGCCAGTACGGGAAGCAGGGAATAGATGTAATCGAGGCTTTCGTTTCGTGTCTTCCGTGCCGAGGCAGCATAGGCGCCGATCTCCAGGTTTTCGAGAACGGTCATGAACGGAAACAGGCGCCGCCGCTCGGGTACCAGCACGAGGCCGCGCAGCACGCGTTCATAGGCAGCCAGGACGTCGATGCGCTCGGACCCGATGGAGACGCTGCCCTGCGAGCGGGTGCGCAGTCCCGCAAGCGTGAACATCAGCGTGCTCTTGCCGGCGGCATTTGCCCCGACGAGAGCTACGATCTGACCGGTGTGCACCTCGAGATCGATGTCGTGCAGGATATGGACCGGTCCGTAAAACGCGTTGAGCTTCTCGACCCTAAGCAAACTTCGGATCCTCTCCCAGGTAAGCCTTGATCACCGCCGCATCCCTGGCCACAGCGTCGGGCGCGCCGTCCGCAATCAGCTCACCACGATTGAGCACCATTACCCGGGGCACGGTTTTCATTATCGCGTAGAGGACATGCTCGACCCAGACCACGGTGATTCCGCGCGCAGGCAGCATGGCAACCAGGTCAGTCATGCTGCGCACTTCAGCGGGCGTCAGCCCCGCCATGATCTCGTCGAACAGCACCAGTTTTGGCTGCAACGCCAGCGCGCGCGCCACTTCGAGCCGCTTGAGCAGGCCGACCGTGAGAACACCGACGGTAGCCTCGGCATAATCGGCCAGTCCTACGTCGGCCAGAATGGCGTGCGCCTGTGCGCGCGCGGCAGAAATGCTGCGGGCGTGCAGCAGCGCGCTCAAGACCACATTTTCTATGACGCACAGGTGCCGATATGGTTTGGGGATCTGAAACGTACGCGCGACCCCCGCGCGCGCAGCCTGATAAGGCTTCCATCCGGCGACTTGTCGTCCCTGCAACTGGATTTCGCCCGAGCTGGGCCGCAACGCCCCGGCAAGGAGATTGTAGAGAGTGCTCTTGCCGGCACCGTTCGGTCCGATCAGGCCGACAAGCTCGCCCGGCATCACCGAAAAGCTCAGCTCGTTCACCGCTCTCAGCGCGCCGAAGCACCGCGTGAGATTGCGCACCGAAAGGAGCGCATTCATTGTGCGCTCCTGCCTTGCGTCAGCCGCTGCAACGCCCCTGCGATGCCGGATGGAAAATAGAGCATGACGACAATGAGGACGGCGCCATAGATCGCGAGGTGCAGGCCCGCGGCTCCGCCGCCGAGATACGACCGCAGCATTTCCGATAACGGCGTGATGGCGAATGCGCCAAGCACCGGTCCGATCGCGGTTCCCAGCCCGCCCAGCGCAGGAAGAAGCGCAAACTGAAAGGACAGCTCGGGAGAGATCACATGCGTGGGGTCGAGAAACAGGAAATATTGCGCGAACAGTGATCCGCCCACAGCAGTGAGGAAGGCGCTCAGCGCCATTGCGCGCGTGCGCTCGAACAGCGGGTTCACGCCTGCGGCGCTGGCCGCATCCTCCTCATCGCGCACGGCAAACAAATAGAACCCGTAGCGGGAACCCTCGATGAGCTTCGTCAGCGCATAGACCAGGACGAGGTAGCACAATATGAGCGCCGCATAGGTCGTCTTCGAGTCGAAAACCATATTGATGGTGCTTGTCACCGGCAGGATCGCGAGCCCCTCGGCACCGCCCGTAAGCGTTGCCCAATTCAGCGCGCCGATACGCACGACTTCGGCGGCGGCAAGCGTGGAGAGAATGAAAAAAGGTCCTCGCAGTCGTGCGCAGATCAGCGTGAGCAGGATCCCGAATGCGCCGGCGACGAAGGCCCCAAGCCACATGCCGATCCACGGCGTGAGCTCGAAGGTCGTCAGGAGAATGGTCGAGGTGTAGGCGCCAATGCCGAAGAATGCTGCATGCCCGAACGAGATCAGCCCCGCATAACCGCCGGCAATATTCCAGGCGAGTCCAACACCTGCCCAGAGGAAGCTCTGGATGAGGACGTCGAGCAGGTTCTGAGATCGGAGGAAGATAACGAGCGCGATACAGACGACGAGCAAGAGGATCTCGAACGCGGAAATCGTGCCGCGCGCCGGCATGAGACGAAAGCGCGCAGTGTGTTCCATCGTCGGATGTGCCGCGGCCTCCATGCACGGCTCAGATGTTCATCCCGAGCGTCGCCTCGCCTTTGCGACCGAGAAGCCCGGTGGGCCGAAACACCATGACCAGCAGAAACAGGATGAAGAAAAACATCTGCGCGTAGGCGGGAGCGACATAATAGCCGCTGATCGACTGCACCACGCCGATGCAGATGCCGCCGAGCAGTGCCCCTTCGATGCTTCCCATCCCGCCGAGCACGACGATGACGAAAGCGATGAGCACGAAATTCAGTCCGACGGTGGGAAATACCGAAAAGAGCGGCATCATCATGCAGCCGGCAAGCCCGACGAGGGCTGAGCCGCCGGCAAAGGTTATGAGAAAGATGCGCGGCACCGGAATTCCCATGAGCATGGCGGCCTCGCCGTCCTGCACCGTCGCGCGGATGGCCTTGCCGAGGTAGGTTGCTTTCAGCAGGCCTTGCAGAGCGAACGTTACGGCAAGCGCGACGGCAAAGCCGATCAACAGCTCGGGACGGGCGTAGAACGGACCAAGGGCAAGGGATCGGCCGCCCAGCAGGGGCGGGACGTCGAACAGATCTGCCGAAAACAGCATGAGCGCGAGATTCTGCATCAGGATTGAGAGCGCCATGGTGGCAAACACCACCACCAGATGCGGCTTGTCGAGCGCAGGGCCGACGATGAGCCGATGCACGATCAGACCGAACAGGAACATGCCCGGGACCACGGCGACCACGGCAACGAAAGGATTTAGTCCGAGGAATTTTGTCACCGCCCAGGCGCCATACATGGCCATCATGAGAAACTCGCCGTGCGCGAAATTGACGATGCGCAGCACGCCGAAAATGAGCGTAAGGCCCACGCTCATGAGCGCATAGACGCTGCCGATAAGAATGCCGGAGAGGACGAGTTGTCCGACCGTGATCATCGCACCGGACTCAGTTCATGTGCGCGGGGTTCGGCCCTCGCGCTCACTTTGCTGCTCGCCTTTTGCGCGGTTCACCGGGATGAGAAGCTGAGGATGATATCTCAATCGACGACCGCGAACATCTGAATCTCGATGAGCTGCTCCGGCTCGCCGAGCTCCAGTGCCGCCACGTTGGTCGAAGTCGGCTTGTGATTGAAAGGGGCGAAATAGCTGTTGATGATCGCGCTCGATCTGCCGATATCGCCCATGCGCGGACGTGCACGGAAGACAAACATATGCACCACGTCCTTGAAGGAGGCGCCCGCCGCCTCGAGGGTTCGCTTTATGCCTTCCATGGCTGCGCGCGTCTGCGCTTCCAGATCGTTGACCAGGTGTTTTTGAATCTCATCGCGCTTGTGCGGATGGTCGTGATAGACGGGCAGGGCGGTAGTGCCGGCGAGCCAAAGCAGTTTTCCGCTCTTGATCTTGATTGCGGGCACGAACGGCATGAACACGCTCTTGTCGTGCTCGGAATGGTGAATGATCTCCATGTGCTGGTTCATGGATGTCTCCGATTGAGCTGATAATGTCTGTCAGGCAACCCGTTCGGCGCCGGGATGCTCCTGCGCAGCGCGATCTATGGCGTGCGCGAGGTATTGCGCAGATTGCGCGCCCTCGACTGCAATGGTCCCGCCGATAATGAAACAGGGAACGCCACTTATGCCTGCCGCACTCGCGGATGCGGCTTCCTCTTCGACGCGTCCTACATCTTCCTCGGTCGCGAGGCGCGAACGGATGGCGGCGGTATCGAGGCCGCAATCCGCTGCCGCGGCTGCCAGCACGTCGGGATCGGTCAGGTCGGCGCCTTCGGCAAAGTAGAGCTGCATAAGCCGCTGCTTCATGCATGCCGCCTGTCCCGCTTCACCTGCCCACAAAATGAGCCGATGGCAATCGAGCGTATTGGGCTGTCGCATGATCTTGTCGGCCGCAAACGGGAGGCCCTCCGCAGCTGCTGCGTCGGCCACACGCTGGGCGATTGCGCGGTAGCGCTCCACCGATCCCCATTTACGCGTCAGATAGTCCGCGCGGCTGATGCCCTCCCGCGGCACCCACGGGTTCAGAAAGAACGGCCGGAAGCGAACCTCGACCGGCACCTGCGGGCGCAACGCAAGCGCCTCGTCGAGGCGCCGCTTGCCAATGTAGCACCACGGGCAGACAACGTCGGACACCATATCGATCGACAACGCCATGAGCGCCTCCAGGCGAGCACTTCCGCTCTGGATGCGAACCTAGGCTTCCTGGCGCGTGCCGGCAACTTTGGGATACGCGCCGACGCGGGCGACGAACGTGCTCAGGTTGTCGCTCGACTTGAGCGTGGCAAGGGTGATCGTCGGCCGGATGGAGCGGCGGTCGTGGGCAGGCGAGACCATGGTGTGGCGCAGCACGCTGGCGATGCGGCGCGCCACCACATGCGCGCTGCGCAAATCCGTTTGCGTGAATGCCGCCAAAATCGAGCCGTCGTTCTCACGGCATGCAAAATCGATGTTGCGCACGAGACGCGCGAACAACCGGGCGGCATCGATGTAGGCGCGCCGGTCGCTGACGCCCTCGAAGGCAAAGCGCGCAATGGAAACCGCGCCGCCGTCCCGGCCTGCCTCCTCGACCACGCGCTCCAGGTCGCGCCAGAACGCACCGGAATCGAGCAGGCCCGTATCGGCATCGATCAATCCCTCGCTTTCGAGGGATTGCAGCATGCGCTTGAGATGGTTTTCGAATGCGCGCAGGCGGACGTAGGGAAGCACGGTTTCGACGAGTCGAACCGGATCCGCCTCGGCACGAATGAGATTGGGCAGGCGATCCTCCTCGATCGCCGTGTGGTTGAGGAGGCCTGTCGGCAGCTCACGGAAGCGCACGTCCTCGGCGAGCGCGATCAGAAACGCTTCGACATTGCCCGGCCCGAGCCCCTCGCCAATGACGATGCCGTCAATCTCGCGCGCGTTGAGATAACGCGCTGCGGTCTCGATGCTGAACGCGCCCACCACACCGGTCCGCTCGCCGATGGCCACGGAGAGTGCCGGAAAGGAGCCGCCGCGCCCCACGCAGAGAACCGTCGCATGGCCCAGCAGGTTGCGTGGGATGCCCACGCTTCGCTTCGGATCGCTGGCCCGCGCGCGGCGCAATACGGTCGCGTGCAGATTTCGCACGCGCAATGCTGCACGCAGCCGCGCAATGAGCCGCTCCGGAGGATCTTGCGGCGAAATCGGCAAGGCATCCGCTATCGCGGGCCTTTTCTGGTGCTCCACCGCGATGACGGGCGTGACCGGGCCGCCGCGCTGCGCGAGAGACTCGGCGAGAGCTCCTGCCTTGCGCGCCGACGGGGTGGTTTCGCGCTTGGCGATGACGATCGCGACCGGCTGGATCTCGGCAATTGCGGCGGATGCTTCAGCCCAGCCGGTTTCCACGATGGGAAACGCACCGGCCTCGCCCAGGGCCTTGACAAGATCGGCGTCCGGGCTCTCGGTGACGACAACTAACGGACCCAAAAGCGCCATGCCAACCAGCCGCTTTGCACGCACAAGGAGCGGCCAATCCTAAAAGATCGCTGTTAACGCGTCGTTAACTTCCCAAGCTATGGAGGAGAAGAGCAGAGATACTCCCCCCTGCGATTATGCGTGGAATTTCGGGCATTTCCTGTTGACGGACGGTCGCACGAGATTAGCATGAAAGGGCTGCAGCGTGCTTCCCCAATGCTTCCCCAAACCCCCGGAGAATTCTGTTGAGGCTCAACAACAGGATAATTGCTCGGCTCGAACTCCCGGCCGGCAAGAGCGACGTGATCTTCTTCGATGATGACTTGGCTGGCTTCGGCTACCGGCTGCGAAGGAGCGGCGATCGCGTGCTTGCGTCATGGGTGTGCCAGTATCGTGCGCATGGGCGCAGCCGCCGCGCACTGATCGGCTCGGCGCAGGCGCTCGGTACCGAGCAGGCACGTTCGCAGGCGAAGAAGCTCCTAGGCGCGGTCGCGCTCGGCCGCGATCCGCAGGCGGACGTCGGCGCGCGTGGCCGTCGCCGTGTCGCGGTCATCGACAACGACCAGCGTGCGCCCGGCGCGCGGGAGGCCCAGGCGCG
>DATCJI010000378.1:0-3342 GCA_036562835.1 Xanthobacteraceae bacterium
CGGGTCCAGCCTGCGGTCGGCCCCGGAGGCGGGCCATGACTCGAGTGACTTGCCGCTTATGCGGGAATGAGCGCGGAGACAGAGCCCGCCTCACATGCGCTCGGCCACAGCCGCAGTCATTTGTTTGTCGGCCTCCGAAACAGCAGCAGAGGCCGCCGCGAGCTCCGGCAGGATGTCTTCGACGCGATCTGCGACCAGCAAGTTGACCGGGTATGGTTCGCGAATGAATGCCAGCTCCCGCATGTGATCCAGCAACGCGCAGAGCGGGTCCCAAAAACTTTCGACGTTGAGTATGAGCACGGGCTTTCGGTGGCGCCCGAGCTGAGCCCAGGTGAGCTGCTCGACCAGCTCCTCCAGCGTGCCGATTCCTCCGGGCAGGGCGACGAAGGCATCCGCCCGCTCGAACATAACGCGCTTTCTCTCGTGCATGTCGCGCGTGACGATTTGCTCGTGCGCACGCAGGAGCAGGTGCTCGCGGTTCACCAGAAAATCCGGAATAACGCCTGTGACCTCGCCGCCCTGATCAAGCACCGCACCGGCCAGCGCTCCCATCAGGCCCACCGATCCGCCGCCATAAACAAGCCGAATGCCGTTCTCCGCCAAAATGCGGCCGAACTGCCGCGCCGCGAGCGCAAATGCGGGTATGGCACCTGAGCCGGACCCGCAATAGACACAGATTGATTTGAGATTCGTCATTCCGGCTGCAATTCCAAGCAATCAACTTTTGGCGTGAGCAAAACACAGCGTCAACTTACAGCGAATGTAATGGTTCGTTGCAGAGCCGCGTGACCGGCACCGTGCCCGGGGGTGTTTGGCGCGCAAAAAGGCCCTATATGGAGCCATTCTGAGGGCCAGCGCTGCGCTCGTCCGGGATCCGCTATGAATAGTCCACATCTGCACGTGCATACAATCGGCAAGGCGGCATCGGCTCGCGGCGGATTGTTCGGCATCGTGCCTGCCCTTTGGCCATATATCTGGCCGGCAGAACGGCGCGACCTTCAGCTCCGCGTCGTTCTTGCTCTCCTCCTCCTCATGGCGGCGAAGCTTGCGACGATTGCGGTGCCCTACACCTTCAAATGGGCAACGGACGCTTTGACGGGGGAGGGGAGTGCGCCCATCGCCGCATCTTCCTGGATTGGCTGGCTGCTCGCAGCCCCGATCGCGATGACCATTGCGTATGGGGGCATGCGCATTGTGATGGCAGCGCTCACGCAGATGCGCGACGGCATCTTTGCCAAGGTTGCCATGCATGCAGTGCGCCGCCTCGCTTATCGCACTTTCGAGCATATGCATCAGCTCTCTTTGCGATTTCACCTCGAGCGCAAGACCGGGGGGCTGACGCGCGTCCTCGAGCGCGGACGCAATGCGATCGAGATCATCGTGCGCATGGTGATCGTTCAACTCTTTCCCACCATCATCGAGCTCGTTCTGATCACGGCGGTCCTGCTTTATCAGTTCGATTGGCGCTATGTGCTCGCCGTTCTTGCGACCGTGACCTGTTACATGGTGTACACGTATTACGCGACCGAATGGCGCATCGGCATTCGCCGGCACATGAATGACAGCGACACGGAGGCGAATGTCAAAGCCATCGATTCGCTGCTCAATTACGAAACGGTGAAGTATTTCGTTGCCGAGGAACGCGAGGCACGCCGCTACGACCGTTCCATGGCGCGTTATGAGGAAGCCAGCATCAAGGCCTATGTGTCGCTTGCTATCCTCAATGCCGGCCAGGCGGTGATCTTCAGCGTCGGGCTCGCCGCGCTGATGGTGATGTGCGTCTTCGGCATCCGCCAGCGCACCAATACGGTCGGCGATCTGGTAATGCTCAATACAATGATGATCCAGCTCTACCAGCCGCTCAATTTCATGGGCATGGTCTATCGCGAGATCAAGCAGGCGGTGATCGACATCGAGTTGATGCTCGGGATTCTGGCTCGAGATCCGGAAATAAAAGACAAGCCCGGTGCCCGGCAGCTGCAGGTCAGGCGCGGGCAGATCCGGTTCGAGAACGTCTCCTTTGCTTACGAGCCCGAGCGGCAGATTCTCAAGGGACTCAGCTTCGAGGTGCCGGCCGGGCATACGGTTGCGGTGGTGGGCCCCTCGGGGGCCGGCAAATCGACCATCTCGCGCCTGTTGTTCCGGTTTTACGATGTGAGCGGCGGGCGCATTCTCATCGACGGACAGGACCTCCGCGATGTGACCCAGAATTCCCTGCGCGCGGCCCTCGGCATTGTTCCGCAGGACACGGTGCTCTTCAATGACACGATTCGTTACAACATCCGCTATGGGCGCTGGGACGCGGATGACCGTGAGGTGGAGCGTGCAGCGCAGCTCGCGCAGATCGACGAGTTCATCCGCACGTCGCCGAAAGGATATGAGACCGAGGTTGGCGAGCGTGGTCTAAAACTCTCGGGCGGGGAGAAACAGAGGGTGGCGATCGCGCGCACCATACTCAAAGGCCCTCCCATTCTGGTTCTCGACGAGGCCACTTCCGCCCTCGACAGCCACACCGAGAAGGAGATCCAGGACGCGCTCAGGCGCGTGTCGGAGAACCGTACGAGTCTTGTCATCGCGCACCGCCTCTCCACGATCGTGCAGGCGGACGAGATCATCGTGCTGGATGAGGGTGTCATCATCGAGCGCGGCACGCATCATCAGCTGCTGGCGAAAGGTGGCCTTTACGCCAGCATGTGGAATCGCCAGCGTGAGGCAGAAGCGGCGCGGGAGAAGCTTGCGCTGGTGGACGATGCGCCTGTTGCGCCGAACCGGCAACCCCCGCTGCTTGAACAAGATCTGCCGGAGGCGAGGATCGACGAAGATCTGGCGGAGGCGCCGATCGCGCGCGCCGCAGCAGAGTAGTCATGTCCCTGCTCTCTTCCATCCGTTCGCAACTCGCACCGGTGCATCGCGAGGGCCTGCCATATATCGGCGGCTTTGCTGTTGCGGCCCTGTTTCTGTTGTGGCTCTGGCCGCCGCTCGGCTGGCTCGCGGCGCTGGCCACGGCCTGGTGTGCCTATTTCTTTCGCGACCCGCAGCGGGTGACGCCGACGCGCGACGGCATCATGGTAGCTCCCGCCGACGGTCGCGTGAGCCGTGTGGCCAATGCGGTACCGCCGAAAGAGCTCGATCTGGGCGACCGGCCCCTGCCGCGCATCTCCATCTTTATGAGCGTGTTTGACTGCCATGTGAATCGCAGTCCGATTGCCGGCCGCATCGAGCGCATCGTCTATCATCATGGCGCTTTCGTCAGCGCGGATCTGGACAAGGCAAGCGATAGCAACGAGCGCAATGCTTTCGTCATTGCGAGCGGCAACGCGCGCATCGGGGTTGTGCAGATTG
>DATCJI010000077.1:0-2401 GCA_036562835.1 Xanthobacteraceae bacterium
CTTTCTTGCGCGGGCCTCGGCCCTGATGCGCTCGATCTTGCCCGCGCGTTCTTTCAGGTCGCCGCATACGAGGATCTCGTCTTCGGTGCCAAGATAGGCGCCCCAGTAAATATCGGCTTCCCCGGCCACATGCTTGAACGCACACTGGCCGTCGAGCATCACCACGGCGTTGTCGGTGCCTTCGGGAAGGCCCGCTGCGAGCCGGCGACCAGTCGTAATGTAAACGGGCTCTCCGATGCGATTGAGCGGAATGCGGTGTCGTGCAGCGAGCGCCTGCACGCTGGTGATGCCCGGAATGACTTCATAGTCGAATGCGATGCCGCCCGTTGCCAGGATGCGCTCAAGAATGCGCAAAGTGCTGTCGTAGAGGCATGGATCGCCCCACACCAGAAACGCGCCGCATTCGCCCTCGCCAAGCGCCTCCTCGATCGCGTTCTCATAGGCAATCGCGCGCTGCTGGTGCCATTCGCGGACGGCAGCCTCGTAGCATGGGGCCGCTGCATCGCGGTCCATCTCCGCGATTTGCACGATGCGATATCGCCCGGGCTCCATATAGCGCTCGCACAGCGTCCGGCGCATCCGCAGCAGATCCGTCTTGTCCTCTCCCTTGTCGATGGCAAAGACGACCTGGACTTGCTTGAGCGCATTGATCGCCTGCACCGTGATGTAATCCGGGTTGCCGGCGCCCACGCCAATAACGAACAGCTTGCGCATCTGTGAGTTCCTCCGCAGCAATCTGCCCCAGGCCGGGTTCGCATGCCTAGGGAAATCGATTGCCTCCGCGTTAAAATCCGAACAGGGAGTGATTCGGCTCGGAGAGACGGCGATGCGCGCGACTGTACAGAAGAAAAGACTCAAGCTGTTTCACGCCACGGTAGTCGTGACGCGCGTCGAGGAATGGTGCGTCGAGGCGCAATCGGCACAAGAAGCGCGTGAGCTGCTCGCCTCAGGCAACGGGTACCGGTGTCATCTGGGTGACTGCCTGCATGTGGAGCTCGATCGGTTGGAGGATAGCCGGTAATCCTTCCCTGCAGAGCGCGGAGTCCTCACGGCTCGACGAAAACGGTGCTGCGCTGGCCCTCGTCGACGAGAGTGAACTCAACGAAAACGAGCTTCGCGGAAGGACTTGCGTTCCAGTGGGCATGTACGGTTCCGGGACGCACCAGATGGGCGTCGCCGGGCTTCAGCGTCAGCGCCTCCCTGCCGTCCTCCTGCACAACCATCGCGCCTTCCAGAATGTAAAAGACCACCTGGCTCGTGTGGTAATGCTTGCGCCTGCGGGCGCCGGGCTCATACGTTGTGCGTGTCGTGATGGCGAGCTTGCCCGGGGCGCCCGGAACGCCCGCTCGCACCAGCACTTCGGGGGTGATGCCCGGCACTTCCGCGGACGGCCGCAGTGCCGGCTCGTCCGCGCGCTCCTGCGCCGGTGCGGGTGCACCCGTCACGGCCGTCAGGGCCGCAAGGGTCACCAGGATGGTCGCGAGTGGCCCCACTCTCTTTGTTCTCATGTATAACTCCGCTGCTGGTAGTCGTGCGCGGACTTGTTCCGCACATCCACGACTTTCTTGCTGAGCAAACAAGACGTGGATGGCCGGGACAAGCCCGGCCAACGGCCGCGTTCAGTCCGTTGTGCCGATTTTGCCGATCTGCCGATAGTAGCGGATGGCGCCGGGGTGGAGCGGCAGGAAACTGTTGTGGTCCATATTGGCGGGAATGGTTTCCGCTGCCGCCGCATGCGCCTCCATGAGCTCCTCATGATTGTCGAATACGGCGCGTACGGCAGTGTAGACGAGGTCGTCCGGCAATTGCGCATGTGCGATGGCGAAATTGTAGAGCCCTACCGTCTGATACTGCCGCAGCAAAGACGGATACGTTCCGGCGGCAACGCGCGAGGGTGACAGCTCCGGCATCGCAAGCCGTAAGGCCGCGGTCTCTTTCGCATTGAAGGCGACGTAGCGGACCTTGTCCTTGGCCTCGAGCTCGATGAATGAGGGAAACGGCGCGCCCGCAGCAACCGCCAGCGCGTCGAGTTGTCGGTCGTGCAACATGGCTGCAAGCTGCGACCACTCGCCGAACATCAGACTGGCCTGCAACTTCAGCGTTTCGAATATCTGCGGGAAATAGACGCCGCCGGTGCCGCCTTGCGGGCCTATGCCGACGCGCTTGCCGGCGAGATCGCCAATGCTGCGAATGGCAGATTCCTGCAGCGCCAGGACCTGGAATGGTGTATCATACATCGGAAAGATCGCGCGCATGGCGCGCGCGGGTTTCCTGCCTTGCCAGATGCCGCTCGCGTTCCAGGCCTGCAGCGCGATACCCGTGGTGACGAAGCCCAGTCTCGCCTCACCGGCCTCAAGCAGCTCGATATTTTGCGCCGGCCCTTCCGTTGCGATGCGGGCCA
>DATCJI010000384.1:0-1822 GCA_036562835.1 Xanthobacteraceae bacterium
GCGCCCGCCCGATGGCGAGCATCTGCTGCTCGCCCCCCGAGAGGTGCGCGGCCAGGTGGCTGCGCCGCTCGCCAAGGCGCGGAAAGCTTGCCAGTACCGTATCGACGTTCCACGCGCACGACGTGCCGCGCGGCTTGCGCGCGGCAACCGCAAGGTTCTCACGCACGGTGAGACTCTTGAACACGCGCCGGCCCTGCGGAACGAGCGCCACCCCGCGCGCCGCGATCTGTTCGGGCGCAAGCCGGGTCACGGTTTCGCCGAATATCTCGACCTGGCCCTCCCGTGCCGGCAACAGTCCGACAGTCACGTTCATGCATGTGGACTTGCCTGCGCCGTTGCGGCCAAGCAGTCCAAGCAGGCGACCCTCGCCAAGGGAGAACGAGACGCCCTGTAGCACCTCGCTGTCACCATAAAAGGCATCGATCCCGTGCAGCGCGAGCGCGCTATTCGCCAAGATAGACCTCCCTGGTGCGGTGATCGGCCACAACCTCCGCGCGCGTGCCTTCCACGATTACTTCGCCGAAATGCAGAAGCGTAATCCGCTCGGCGAAATCGAGCGCGACATCCATGTTGTGCTCGATCATCACGATGGTCAGCTCGCGCGGCAGACCGCGCAGAAGGCCCTGCACCTGCCGGCGCTCGTCTATGGACAGGCCGGCGAAGGGCTCGTCCAGAAGCAACACGCGCGGATTTTGCGCAAGCGCCATGGCAATCTCCACGCGGCGCCGCTCGCCATAGGATGTTTGCGACAGCGGACGATCGGCAAGATGCACAAGCCCTACGCGCGCGAGCGCGGCTTGGGCCTCCTCGAAAAGATCACGCTGGCGATCCAGGCCGATGAACGGATTCCAGCGCCGCGGTGAAAGCCCCAGCAGTGCCAGCATTACGTTGCGCAGGATGCTGTCGCTGGGAAACAGCGTGATGATCTGATACGTGCGCGCCATTCCCAGATGCGGCCGCATTCGGCTCGCCATGCGGCTCACGTCGCGATCGAACAACACGACATGGCCCGTATCGGGTGCAATCTCCCCCGTAATCAGGTTGAACAGCGTGGTCTTGCCGGCTCCGTTCGGGCCGATGATCAATCGCCGCTCACCCGGCTCGACGGTAAAACTTACATTACGAGTGACGCGCAAGCCGCCGAACGACTTCGAGAGTTTTTCGACGCGCAGCGCCGTCACGGCGCAGGCTCTGCGAGCTTGAGACGGTCAGAACGCGTGCGCTCGCGCAATGCGCGCCAGCCTAGTCTGCACAACCGCACCGAGCCGGGCACCAGCCCCTCGGGCATGAAGCTGATAATCAGCACGAACACCACGCCGAGCACGAGATTCCAGCGCTCGACATAGGCGCTCACCACATTTTTCATCAGCACCACAATGGCAGCGCCGACGATGGGCCCAAGCAAAGTCGCAGTGCCCCCGGAAATGACCATCAGCAGCGCCTCGGCGGAGGTCTGCAGCGCAGCGACCTGCGGACTGATGAACTGGTTGTAGTAGATGAACAGAAGCCCGGCCACGCCGGTCCACAGGCCGGAAAACAGGAAGGCGAGGAAGCGAATGAGCCAGACATTATAGCCAAGCGCATTCATGCGCCGAGCCTGGTCGCGCGTACCGCGCAGGCTTGCGCCAAAGGGCGAGCGCACCAGCACGGTCATGCTCAAAACGCACAAGAGGAACACGACCAATGTGGCGTAATAAAAAGACGAGGCATTGCCAAGCGCGACGCCGAAAGGCGCGGGGCGCGTGCTCACATTGATGCCGTTATCGCCATTTGTGAGACTTGCCCACCGGTAAGCAATTCCCCAGACGATCTGACTCAGTGC
>DATCJI010000122.1:0-12559 GCA_036562835.1 Xanthobacteraceae bacterium
GCATGACCTGCTCGCTCGTGAAGACATCAGGTCGCGATGCAAAGCCCAGGCCGGAGCTTTGATGGGTGGTGGCGCCAAGATTGCTTGTCATGATGATCAGGCAATGCCTGAAATCGGCGACCTGGCCCGCCGTGTCGGTGAGACGCCCCGCATCAAAGACCTGGAGGAAAAGATCCCAGATGCGCGGATGCGCCTTTTCGAACTCGTCCAGCAGCACCACCGAGAATGGCTGCTTGCGGACGCGATGGATCAAGCTCTCGGTCTCTGCATGCCAGGCGCTTCCGAGCAGATTTGCGGTCGCATCGGCAGTCTGGAATTCGCTCATGTCGAGGCGGATCAGGCGATCGGCCGATCCGAAAAGGTACTCGGCGCTGGTCCTCGCAAGCTCCGTCTTTCCCGTGCCGGTCGGCCCTGCGAACAGAAAGACGCCGAGCGGCCGGTTCGGATCGATGAGTCCGGCTTTGAGCATGGCGATGCGATCGACGATGCTACGAACCGCCTCTTCTTGCCCTATCACGCGGGTCGAGAAAAATTGCCGCATAACCTGCAGATCCAACGTGTCGGTATCAAGCAGTCCGATCGGAAGCCCGGTCAGCTGCGAGACCGTGCTCCAAATATCCTTCGGCCCAAATTCCGTCTGTTCTTTGCTGCGTGCCGCCGTGAGCTTCACGATCTGCAGCGCAGCGCCCGGGAATGCACCGGAGCCCAGATATTGACGTGCGCACTGCACTGCGGTCTGCGCGCAGGCAGGGTCAAACTGCAAATTGCGCTGAACCGTCAGTTCCTGGATCAGCTCGCGCGTCATGGCGCGCGTGCCTTCTTCTTCTGCTGGATCGAGCTGGACGGTTTCCAGAAGCGTGCGCAACGCTGGGCGAGATTGAACCAGGCGCGCGGCTGCACTGGGACTCGCGTCGGTCCATTTCACAACGCGTCCGGACGCTATCGCCGGAAGTATTTGATCGAGAATGCTCGCGCTTTGCCCTTGATGCGTACCGCTGCGTGCAAGCTGCAGGAGATCCGGTATGTACCAGATCAGCTTCTTCGCGACCGTGATCTCCTGGGCTGCCTGGCGAATGCGCCCCTCGAGCTGTCCGAACCAGATCTGTCCTGCCATCAGATCGGCACCGCTCGATTCAAAGACCGTCCAGCCCTCGCTGCGCAAACGACGGGCGAGCAGGCGCAGCAGCGAGCTTTTTCCGACGAGCGGCTCGCCGCTGATCAGCAGCGACCGGGGCATGGTCTGCTGCAGCGTGGAGGCGGCGACCGCCAGCGGCTCTCGCCAAGCGTCGGGCTCAACTAATATTTCATTGTCCCGGCCGTCCGACCAGAAACGTCCGAATGTCGCAAGGAATGCGCGATCGACGCTCGTCCGCTGCCACTCGTCCACTTGTCCGATCAGGGTCGCGGCAAATGGATGATTCACGCGCTCGAGGAACGCGCGGATGAGCGCCGGCGATGAGGCAAACGAGCTTTGCAGTGCATTGCCGAACGTCGCTGCATCTCCAAGCGCCGCGCGACGGCGGAAATAATCGCGGAAGATGAGCGGCAGGATGGGGTTCTCGCGCCACCAGTCCTTTGTCAGGACCGCCGGAGCCCCGGTTGCGGGCCTTGGATCGGCAACCAGGAAGAACTCCAGGGCATAGTGCATGCACCACACCGCCATGCGATCGAAATGGGCGAGTACCTGATCAGCCGCAGAGGCAGCATCCTTTCGCTCGGCGAGCGCCGCGAGGGCGACACAAGCGAGCATCCAATTTCCTCCCAGCGCATACTGCAGCACGGTTTCCAGCGGTATTGATGAATCAGAGAGAAGTGCGACGCCGTGCTTGAAGTCCGGGTGCTGGCGCAACTCACTCGGATGCGCCGAGTTCGCCGCAAATGGCGCAAAACTGCTTTCGATTTGATGTAATTGGGCCGCAAGCGGAACAGGCTCGCGAGGACCAATGATCTCCGGTGGCACCAGCGGCTGCGGCGCCGGGGTAACTGGAGGAGCGGAAGCCGGTTGCGCCTGTTGCCGCTCGACAAGCCTGCGCTGACGCTTCGCACGGATGAGACGAACGAGCAGAAACAGCCCGAACATGATAAGAAGGATATATTCCAAGTGCGGCTTCAACAGGTCTCACGCGTTCCGTTGCGCAACAGTGGCGATTTCCTGTCAGACCTGTCAACGCCGGAGGACACGGCGCCCCTGCCCAGCCCCGGATGATTGTGGCGGCTTCGCGACCGGCGCGCCTGCGTAAAATTCAATCTCGCCTCCGGCGCGCTGTGCTAGAACTGCCCTGGTTGCGGGTAGGGGAGTGTCAATCATGAGCGTCAACAGCGAGCAAGATGCGATTGTGCAGTTTGCGCCGGCGCCGCGCGCCCAGGCAGAGGCAAACATGGTGGCCGACGACTCGGGCCGCACCATTCTGGCGATGCTGCAAAAGGCGGCCGACATGGCAAAGGAGGATTGCGCGCGCGCCATGGACCTTGCGCACAAGCTTTCCTTTCAGTTGCGTGCGGCCGAGGAACGCGCGCGGGACCTCGAGGCGGAGGCCACCCATTTCCGGGACCGTGCGGCGCGTGCAGAGGCATGGCTGCTGCGCATCCACAAGGAGGTCGAACAGACGTTCTTTCAGAAGAAGGAACGCGAACAGCGCCAATCCTCACGGCAGTAGAATTTGTATCACGAGCGCTTATCTTGCGCCGTCATCCTGAGGTGCTCGGCGCAAAGTGTCGAGCCTCGAAGGGCTGACGGCTACCTATCGGCATCCACCGATCTCGGGTTTACCCGAGATTGGAACTTAACTGCGCAAGTCGGACAGGGCCGACTTGCGTGGCTCGCTCGGTCCCCTCGCTCGCACCTCAGGATGATGGATTAAGGTGAGAGCGATTGGTACTGAGCATAGGCTCCACTTTGCAGCCGCCTTCCTGTTGCTCGCCCTATACTCCGTGCCGGCGGGTTGCATGGTCGGTGGTGCGCGGCCCGCCGATCGGGCCATCGCACGCCGCGTGGTGCTGGTCGTCGGAGAGCACAGCCTCTGCAGCGGCGTGGCGATTGCACCCGATCTCGTGCTGACCGCAGCGCATTGCGTATTGCTCAATGGAAAATATCGGCTGGCGACCTTTGAAGGACGCCGTGCGGCGTTCAAGCAGGTTGCAAGCGTCACACCGCACCCGCAATTCTCGCCGCGGGCGGATGCTCCCGATCTGGCACTCGTCAAACTCTCTCCGACACCGCCTCCGAATTTGGCGCCGGCCCCATTCAGCGAACGCCGCGCGCCTCCCCTCGTGGGCGATCGTTTCGTGGTGGCAGGGTTTGGGCTTTCGAACGCGGCCGAGCGCAGGAGCGCCGGGACACTGCGCTCAGCCACGCTGGTCGTCACCGACCGGCCCAGCTCGCAGCAGGTCAGCCTGGTCGATCCGACCAAGCTCGGAGAGGCGGCCGGCCTCGGCGTATGCAACGGTGATTCCGGCGGCCCGGTGTTTGACGAACGCGACGGCAGTCTGGTGGGCATCGTGAGCTGGACGGGGCGAACCGGTGGCGAACCGGTCTGTGGTTTCGTGAGCGGCATAATTCCGCTCGCGCGGTACCGCTACTGGATCCTTGATACCGCGGAAAAGCTCGGCTCGCCGCTCGAGCCTTAGCGAGCAGTAGCCCGGATTGAGCACAGCGAAATCCGGGAAATGCATAACCCGGATATCGCTTCGCTCTATCCGGGCTACAAGTTCAATTGACCGCGCAAAGCTAACAGCGCACCATAACAATCACAATAAATTGCAAGGGAGGAATTCATGCCTGTGACGCGTCGCCAGCTTCTTGCGAGCGCCGCCTCGGTGGTGCTGACCGCCGCAACCCGGAGCATTGCCGCCGCGGCAATCGGGCCGAACGACAAGTTCGACCTCGTCATCAAGAGCGGCGACGTGCTCGATCCCAGCCAGAACCTGCGCGCAAAACGCGATATCGGAATCCGGTTCGGGATGATCGAGGCGGTCGAACCCGACATCCCGGCCGAGCGCGCGCACAAAGTGCTGGATGCCGGGGGCAAGCTGGTCACGCCCGGCCTCGTCGATCTTCATACCCACGTCTATCCGTATGGATCTGCGCTCGGGATTCCGGCGGACGAGCTGGTCGCCTGGCAGGCAAGCACGACATGCGTATCGGCGGGCGACGCGGGCGCCAACACCTTTGCCGCGTTTCGCCGCTATGTCGCGGCGCAGACGCGCACGCGCCTCTACGCGTTCGTGCATATCGCCAATATCGGGCTCGCAGGCTTTCCGGTTGCCGAGCTTTACAACATCGACTTTGCGCAAACCGATACGGCAGCGCGCGCGATCGGCGAGAATGCCGACATCGTTCTCGGCGCCAAGGTGCGCATGTCGGAGAACGTAATCGCCAAGCACGGACTCGAGCCGCTCAAGCGCGCGATCAGTGCCTGCGAGAAGGCGGGCACCGGAGCCAAGGTCATGTGCCATATCGGCGGGGTGGAAACGCGCGCGCTGATGTCGCAGATTCTCGATACGCTGCGCCCCGGCGATATTCTCACTCACTGCTATTCGGGCTTTCCTAACACAGCGGGAGATTTCACAAACATAATACAAGACGGCCGGCTTCTGCCGGCTGCCATGGCGGCAAAGCAGCGCGGGGTGATCTTTGACATCGGCCATGGGGGCGGCAGCTTTGATTACACGGTGGCGGAAGCGGCCATCCAGCAGGGCTGCCCGCCCGACACAATCTCGTCGGATATCCATGCGTTCTCGGGAAACACCCCGGGAAGGCCTTATCTCACCTGGGTGATGAGCAAGTTCATGGGCCTTGGCTTCACGCTTGAACAGGTAGTCGCTATGGCCACCATCAATCCGGCAAAAGTGATCAACCGCATGCCGAAGCTCGGGACCCTGCAGGTCGGCGCGCCTGCCGACGTTTCGGTCCTGGAGCTGGTCGAGGAACCCGTCTCGTTCGTGGACACCCGCAACAACAAACGCGAAGGCAAGGCTTACCTCAAGCCCGTGCAGACGGTCGCGGCCGGCGTGCCTTTCGGACGGCCTTATCACGTGCCATTTGCGGTGCGCTGACGTATTCGTGCTTCGCGGACCGGCGATGTTGTAGGGGCGGGTTTCAAACCCGCCCCTACATGATGTAGATTCAGGTCCTCCCAAACAACATATCACACCAACAAGGAACGAGAGATGCTGAAATTCTACTATAGCGGCGCACCAAATCCGATGAAGGTAGCGCTCTTTCTTGAAGAGACGGAAACGCCGTACGAGGCAATCCCGGTCGACACGCGCAAAGGCGATCAGCACAAGCCGGAATATCTGAAGATCAATCCCAATGCGAAGGTGCCGGCGATCGTGGATGGCGATGCCGTAGTGTTCGACAGCAACGCGATCCTGCTCTACCTCGCCGAGAAGACCAAAAAGTTTCTTCCGCCGAATAGTCCGAAGGAGCGCGGCGAGCTGTTATCCTGGCTGTTTTTTGTCGCTAGCGGAGTCGGGCCTTTCGCCGGGCAATCCGTGCATTTCCGCAATTATGCGCCGGAAAAGATTCAGTACGCGGTCAACCGCTACATGTACGAGGCACAGCGCCATTTCGGCATCCTCGATGCGCGCCTCAAGGACCGGAAATGGATGGTAGGCAACGCCTACGGCATTGCCGACATGGCGGCATGGGGCTGGGCTCGCCTCATTCCTACTGTCCTCGGAGAGGAGCACTGGCAAAAATTTCCGCACCTCAAACGGTTCGTCGAGGAGATCAGCGCGAGGCCGGCGACAAAGCGCGCTGTCGCGCTCAAAGACAAGCATGCGTTCAAGACCGAGATGGACGAAGAAGCGCGGCGCGCCATGTTCCGTCACCTGACGGAGAAGGTCGCCTAGCTCGTTTCGTAGCCCGTATTGAGCGAGACATCTGTAGCCCGGATGAGCGAAGCGACATCCGGGTCCCGCATGTGGCTGCGCTCACACGGGCTACATTCGATGTTCAGCGTCATCGAGTCCTACCCCGGGCGGGTGTTTGCAGCTTTCTGCGCGCTGCATTTCGTGATCTGGACCGCATTGCCGGCGGTCCTTTACCATAACCTGCCGCTCGATCTCATTGAAGCGCTCACCTACGGAAGGGAGTGGCAGCTCGGTTACGACAAGCTGCCACCGCTTCCGTGGTGGGTGACTGAGATCGTGTATCGAACGATCGGGCACGACACCGCCTATTACGCCCTGGCGCAACTCGCTGTGATCAGCGCGTTCGTCCTGGTCTGGCTGACCGCTCTCCCCTTGGTCGGCGGAACCGGCGCGCTCGTGGCAGTGCTAATCATCGACGGCCTGCATTATTTCCATTACACGGCCGCCAAGTTCAACCACGATGTGATTCAGCTGCCGTTCTGGGCGCTGGCGGGTTACGCATTTCATGCCGCGCTCCGGCGCGGGCACATTGCGTCATGGTTCCTTCTCGGCTTTACGATCGGCATGGCCCTTTGGGCCAAATATTTCGTCGTGGTGCTGGCCGCGCCGCTGGCCCTGTTTCTGATCCTCAATAACGAAGCGCGCAAAAGGCTTGCCACCCCCGGCCCCTGGATTGCGGTCGGCGTGGCCCTAATCATCATGAGCCCGCATCTTGTGTGGCTCGTGAAAAATGATTTCCTGCCTTTTGCTTACGCCAATGCGCGCGCAGCGCCTTCCCGTGGTTTGCTCGATCATGTTCTGCATCCGGCCATATTCGCGCTGTCGCAAGCTCTCTTTCTCATTCCTGCGTTGTTGATTGCAGCGATGTTGCTGTGGCCCCGCAGCGGCGTAGCCCGGATAAGCGAAGCGACATCCGGGAACACCACTCCCGCATCTCGCTACGCTCATGCGGGCTACGAATACGACCGCCGCATTGTCACGGTGCTGGCGTTTGGACCCGCGGCAACGACCATTGCACTTTCGGCCCTGACCGGCCGCGGCACTATTGCGATGTGGGGCTATCCGCTGTGGCTCTTTCTCGGCCTGTGGATTGTGCTTGAAGCGCGCATCGCGATCGACAAAGCGCGGCTTGTGCGCACGGTTACAGTCTGGGGCGTGATCTTTGCGGGGTTCGCGACTGTATTCGCTGCGAACTATTCGTTTTTGCCTGAGGTCGACCACCGCTACCGGGCTGCGTTTTATCCGGGAGACCGGCTGGGCGACGAGATCGCGCGCCGCTTTCGCGCCGCAACCGGCCGGCCACTCGCCTACGTGATCGGGACCATGTGGGAGGGCGGCAACGTCGCTCATTACGCGCGCGAGAAGCCGCGCGTGCTTATCGACGGCGACCCGCGCCGCGCGCCCTGGATTGATCTGGGCGATGTTCGCAGCAAAGGCGCGGTCGTCGTGTGGACGTGCGGAGAGAACATCAGGAACTCGTGCGAGGGGGACATGCGCACGATGCCGGCTGGCTTTCGCAGCATTGCAGCAGACGCGCTGGTGCAGCCGCCATTCACATTGCCGTTTCGCCGTGGTGATATGACGCTGCATGTGGGCTGGGCTATCCTGCCGCCCTCCCCCGCCTTTGCGCAGTTGAATGTGCCCACCCTGACCGTCATCCGCGGGTTTAACCCGCGGGTCCATCTTTCTTCGCAAGAAGATGGATTGCCGGGTCAAGCCCGGCAATGACGAGAAGAGAGTGAGGCTAATGGAAAAGATCTCGGCTTACATCATCGCTTTCAACGAAGCGGAAAAAATCGCGGATGCGATTTCCACCCTCGCATGGGCCGACGAGATCCTGGTTGTCGATTCCGGCAGCACCGATGCGACGGCGCAGATCGCCGCAAGCCTGGGCGCGCGTGTTGTGCAGATTCCGTTTCAGGGATTTGGCGAGCTGCGCAACCAGGCAATCGCGCAATGCCGGCACGAGTTGATTTTCAGCCTGGACGCGGACGAGCGCTGCACAGCCGAGGTCCGCGACGAGATTCTTGCGATCGCGTCAGCGCCTGCGGCGCACGACGCCTACCTCGTGCCGCGACGCAACTACATGATGGGCCGCTGGATCAAAGGGTCGGGCTGGTACCCCAATTATCGCCAGCCGCAGCTCTTCCGCAAAGGCGCCATGCGTTACGACAGCCAGGTGGTGCACGAAGGATACGAGCTCCTTACGGACCGGCCACTCGGCAAACTGAAAAACGCGATCTGGCAGCTTCCATTCCGCAATCTCGAGGAGATCATCCGCAAGATGAACCGCTACTCCTCGCTCGGCGCGCGCAAGCTCGCAGACCGGCGCGTATCCATGGCGGGCGCATTGGGCCATGGCACCTGGGCGTTCGTGAAGCATTTCATCTTCAAACGGGGCTACAAGGACGGCTGGGCCGGTTTCGTCATCGCGCTGGGCAATTTCGAGGGAACGTTCTATCGCTACGCGAAACGCTACGAAGAGGACCAGGCGTGGAGTTTGCCGCCGCGCGAGAAGCTGACGCGCGAGGCACCATCGCCCGAGCCCTCCCCGCTCATTCCCGCGCAAGCGGGAATCCAGGGAGAAAAAACTGGATCCCCGCTTTCGCGGGGATGACCGGAGGGATTATTGCCTGAGCTGATTTCGGTCATCGTCACCACCTACAACCGGGATGACGCGCTCGCGGCTGTGCTGCGCGCACTGACCCGTCAGGCCGATCGCAATTTCGAAGTCATTGTCGCTGACGACGGCTCGGGCCCCGCTACCGGCGAGCTGGTCAGGCGCTGGTCCTCGCAGTTAAAACAGCTCGGGCATGTATGGCAGGAACACCGCGGCTTCCGTGCCGCGGAGATCAGGAATCGGGCGATCGCCGAGGCAAACGGCGATCTCTGTATTTTCCTCGATGGCGACTGCATTCCGCGCCCCGATTTCGTAGCTGTGCACCGCCGCCTGGCTGAACCCGGTTGGTTCGTTGCCGGCAACCGCGTGCTGCTTTCGCGCCAACTCACAGAGCGCGTGCTGCGGGATCAGCTCGAGCCGGAGCTGTGGCCGTTGTCCCAGTGGATGCAATTGCGGCTACGGGGCGAGATCAACCGCATACAGCCCCTGTTGTCGCTGCCGCTTGGCGCCATCCGGCACTGGGGCGGGCTCGCCTGGCAAAGCATCCGCAGCGCCAATCTGGCAGTTCATCGCAAGGATCTCTTGCAAGTGGATGGATTTGACGCGGCATTCAGCGGATGGGGCCGAGAAGATTCGGATCTCGTCTTGCGACTGATGCACAGCGGCGTGCGCCGCAAGGATGGGCGCTTTGGCACCGGCGTCCTGCATCTGTGGCATGCGCCGGATGATCGCTCACGTTTGCCGATAAATGACAAGCTCCTCGCCTGCGCGATGGACTCTGGCCGCACGAAAGCTGCCGTTGGGCTAACCGCGCTCAAGCGCAACGATGCGGAACCGCGGAGCCGCTCGATCCTGAAACCAGCCCGTGCATAAGTAATCGTTCGTTTCGTGTGCCGAGCGAGGGGTGCAGTCCAGCACAGTTCACCGACGGCATTGTAAACAACAGGAGGAATACAATGCTGCCTTTGATGCAAAAGGAGAAATTTGAGGATTGCCGCGAATTATCAGAGAGCGCAACAGGCGCGTAACAATCCGGAACAGGATAGCGAGCGTCTCGCCCGCGCTCAGCCCATCTCGGAGCTGCCGGACGGCTCCGCGTCCTGAGCGGCCGGTTCGCCTGCGGCATCATCGCCGCTTTCGGCTGGCTCACCATGCAGCCAAGGGTCCGCTATTCCTTTTTGCTTCTCGATTTCACGTATGCGCGCCTCATGCGTCACAACCACCATGGTCCGCATCCAGGTGTGCACGAGCTTTGCCACCTTGTCCGCCTCCGCGGAAGTGAGGTCGCCTACGCGAAGCGCCTCGAAAACCCCCGTCATGGCTGCAACGGCGTCGATCGGGTTGTTCATGGGCGGCATATCGCAGGCGACGCTTTCCCCCTTGGCGGCTGGCAACAGGCGGTCCATGCACATCCGAATCGCGCCCAGCTCCCCGCGATTGGCGAGCTCGATCAGCTTGCGCATGATGGTCTCGCTTCGCCGTGCAGGATGTTCTCCAGCAGCACCGTTCTCTTATTGCGGGAGCCGCGCGGCCGGCCGGCCGGATTGCCGCTTTGTCCCGGTTGAAAGGGCATTTTCGTTTTCCTTCTACTGTGGGCGTGAAAAACCCGCGATTGCGGCGGGTACGCCGGCATCGCGGGCAATAAAAAACCCGGCGCCGTGAGGGGCCGGGTTTCACTCGCAGTTATGCAGATTACGCAAACTATAGCATACTACTGTACAGTGTCAATTGTTTTTTAGGCCTGGCTGGACAGGTCAACGCGCAGCAGCGAGCTGTGAAATGTTCGTGTTTTGTTCTACCAAAGCGGCCCATCGATTGCGAGCGAAAAATGGCACCGTCAGCGCGTGAGCACCAAGTTTTGAAGGGATAGGTAAGACAAGTCACAGAAGCGGGATGCCCATTCAGGCCCCCTCCACCGCGCTGACGCGCGGTCCCTCTCCCCCGTTTCGGTCGCTTCGCTCACTCCGCAGGGGAGGATGGGCCGGGGCGGCGAGTTCGCGGTCCATTCGCTCGATGACGGCGGCGGCGGAGACCTGTTGCATACAGGCGTGATCGTACCGGCAGCGACTAAGCACGCGCAGATAGCAGGGCGAGCACGGCAGCTGCGCCTGCAGGACCGCATGCGGACGTCCATAAGGGCCGATCCAGATCGGGTCGGTCGGTCCGAAAATACTGACACCCGGCCGGCCGAGAGCGACCGCCAGGTGCATCGGGCCGGAATCGTTCGTGAGACATATCGTTGAGCGCTCGACCAGCGCGGCAAGCTCCGGCAGGGTGGTCTGGCCGGCAAAATTCGCGGCGCCGGGCGCGGTGCCCGCAACGGCGTTGCATGCTTCCACTTCGCGCGCGGAGCCGATCAAAGCCACGGAGAAGCTGCGCGAGATAAAATGCCGTGCCACCTCGGCGAATCCCTCTGCCCGCCAATGCTTCGTCTCCCAAATCGTACCGGGCGCGATGGTCAACAGCTTTTCGCCCAAGCGGTGTTGATCGAGCAGGATCTGGATGCGCGCGCGCGGCCGCGGCGCGATGGTCATAGAAAAATCGGCGGCCTCCCGGTCGCAGCCAAGCATTGCGCCGACGCGCAAGTAGCGGTCGACCGCGTGCGCTTCGAGGGTCGGAACCGGCATGTGATGGGTGTACGCAATCCAGGAGCCTTCGCGCGCGCCCTTCCAGGCGTGGCGGCGCGCTTGCCTGGGCAACACCCGCGAGGAAGCCTTCCAAACGCTCGCGCGCGGACGATCAAAGCCGATACGCACGGGCGCTTTCGTCGCCAGCGTCAGCAATGCCGTGCGCAGCTGGCCATGCATGTCGACGACAAGATCATAATTCGTTGCCGCCAGCGAGGACCAGCGTGCAGGCAAGAGCCAGTCGTTGCGCTCGATCTCGATCACATTGCTGATCGCGGCATGCGGCCGCAGCAGCTCGGCGATTGCGGGCGATGTCAGCCAGTCGATGCGCGCGTTGCGGTAGCGGCGGCGCAGCTTGTGCAACACCGGGATGGTGTGGATCACATCACCAAGCGCCGAGAGCTTGATGATCAGGATCCGGCTGAACTCCGTCGCGGCGAGTTCTTCAGCGTGCAAAGTCACGAGACCGGCTGATGCGCACGCGGACGCACGGCGGCAAAGAGCTTCTTGATCGAGGCTGAAACGTGATGCCGCAGCATGGCCGTATGCCGGTTGCCCTCGGAGGTGACCCAGTTGAACTGAATGACGCGGCGCTCGCCCTCGAACGGCTCGTGCCCATGCCACGAGTTGTTGGCCCGCTTGAAAGCCACGAGCGTGCCCTCGACGGGCGGCACCTCGGCGATGAAATCATTAAGATTATCACCCGAGCGCAGCAGGCGGAGGCGGCCGCCCGGCTTCTCCCAGGCGGAGTTCATGTAGATAAGCACCGTGATGATCTTTGTTTTCGAATCCGTATGGATCTGGCCATCGCCTTTGCCGCAGCGTCCGCGCACCGTGGTGGTGGTCGGACGGCCTGAAAGATCGAGCCCGAACTTCTGCTCGAACGCCGCACGAAACTCCTCGCTTTCGAGCTCGTCCAGCAGGCTTTTGAATGCAGGTCCATAGCTGACGCGGTTTACAGGAAAGCTGCCGCGCTCGCCGATGGCGGGATAATCGCCGTTGATGCGTTCAAGCGCCTCGCCGCGCACGAAGCGGGGAACGATCAGATAATCAAAGGGCTCGTGCTGCAAAGGCGTGGCGAGAAATGCGTCGAGATCGAGAGCAGCGCTCATGTGGAACTCTGTGCTGGTGAATAGCGGGTCTTGTACAGCAAAACCGGGTTTGCATCCAACCTCGTCACCCGCGGGCTTGACCCACGGGTCCATCTCTTCGCAACGCATCTATTCGGATGAGATGGATTGCCGGGTCAAGCCCGGCAATGACGAACAGATTGGAGCCGGAGGCCCGTTGCGTTCACAAACCGCACGTCTTACACGACGCGCATGACGGTCGGTGTACCAACCGAGATCGAGGGGCGGTGGACGCGCGAACTGGTGCTCAAGCGCGATCTCTTTTCCACGGTGGAGCGCGGTCGCTTTCGCACGTCCGGGGGCGA
>DATCJI010000144.1:0-6014 GCA_036562835.1 Xanthobacteraceae bacterium
CTCGAGCCCGTTCCGCACGCGGAAATGCGGTTCTCGGCGCGCGTGATCGATGTCGTGCAGGGCGCAGACTCGGTCACCGTGGAGTTCGAAACCCCGGATGGCCGCGAAAGCATTGCGGGACAATGGGTGATTGGCGCCGACGGCGGCGGAAGCGTGGTGCGCAAGCGCGCCGGCATTCCATTTACGGGCTTCACCTATCCGGAACGCTTTGCGCTGATCAGCACGCCGTATGACCTTGGACAGTGCGGATATACGCAGACGGCCTATATTTCGCATCCAGTCGAATGGTGTGCGGTATTTCATTTGCCGCATCTGGGGCCGCCCGGCCTGTGGCGCTTTCTCTACGGCTGCCGGCCCGACGAAACCGAGGACGAGGCCGTCAGCGACGAGCGCGTCGAGGAGCGCTTGCAGGCCGTTGTGCCAAAAAAAGGTCGCTACGAGACGGTGCACCGCACCATCTACCGCGTACACCAGCGGGTGGCTGAGACGTTTCGCAGCGGCCGATTGCTGCTTGCAGGAGATGCCGCCCATCTCAATAATCCCTTGGGCGGCTTTGGCCTTAACAGCGGGCTGCAGGATGCCATGAACCTCACTGACAAGCTCATCGCGGTATGGCGTGGCGAAGCCGGGGACGATCTGCTGGATCGCTATGTGCGTCAGCGCCGCACCGCCAATGTCGAATACGTCCAGGAGGCCTCGATCCGCAATAAGCGGTTGCTTGAGGAAACCGATCCGGCGATCCGCAAACAGCGGCTCGACGAGATGCGGCGCGCCTCGCAAACTCCTGCGCTTGCCAAAGAGGTCGTAATGAAGTCCTCCATGATTGCCAGCATGCGCCGTGCGAATGCGATCACGTAATCCAGGTCTGACGTCCCGACTTGTAGTCCGGACGAGCGCAGCAATATCCGGGATAGCGCTACCCGCATATCGCTTCCGCTCATGCGGGCTACTTTCTTTCCTCATTGCGCTGAGCCTTACCGCGGCGCTCATCCACCCAGCAGTTGCGGCGGACTACCCGGCGAAGGCGCTCACCCTGATCGTGCCGTTTCCGGCGGGAGGGCGCACCGACGTCATCGGCCGCATCGTCGCGCAGGGACTCGCCAAGAAATTGCAGAAACCGGTGGCCGTGGTGAACAAGCCGGGTGCCAGCAGCGTGCTTGGGGCGCGCGAAGTGGCCGACGCCGGGCCTGACGGATACACGATCGGATTTTTTTCCACCTCGGCCGTCACGTCGCAGTACACGGTACCCACGCCGATCTCGATTTCCGAGTTTCAGATCGTGGCCATTCTCAACACCGATCCGGCGGCCATTGCGGTGCAATGGCCGGCGCGCTGGAAAACGCTGGCCGAGCTGGTCGAGGATGCGCGCAAGCAGCCGGGCAAGCTGCGCATGGGCATGATCCCGGGCGCTTCGGCGCAGATTTTCGCAGCAGGCCTCGAGCATGCCGCGGGCGTCGAGATGATCCAGGTGCCGTTCAAAGGCGATTCCGATGGCGCCATAGCGCTCGCGGGCGGCCACATCGACGTGCATGTGGCGGTGCCGGTTTCATACAAGAGCCTCGTACAGGCGAAGAAGGTGCGCATGCTGGCGGTGGCGGACAGCCTCCGCTCTCCGCTCTACAACAACCTGCCCACATTCCGGGAGAACGGCGTCGACCTTGTGATCGGAGCGTTTCATGGCGTGTTCGTGCCAAAAGGGACGCCGCAAGCCGTGATCGGCAAGCTTGCGGATGCCCTCGGCGAAACCATGAAGAGCGGTGAGGTGCAGGCGCAAATGGAGAATGCAGGCGCCGCCGTGACCTTCCTGCGCGGCGAAGAGGCGGCGGCCTTTCTAGGCAATCAAAACGGCACGTACCGCGCGATCATCGAAAGATTGGGGCTGAGCGCCAACGCCGGAAAATAAGATCGCGTTCAGTCCAGGCGCGCGCCGAAGTGCTCGCGAAAAATACGATACCCTTTGTGCGTGATTGCTACGGCGCGCGTTCCCTCGAGGCGCCGTATCCAGCCCTGGGCGAAACTGTGCGTGCATAACGCGGCGCCGAGGGCTCCGGCAACGTGGGGGCGCCGTTCGCTCCAGTCGAGACAAGCGCGGCAGAGCACGCGCCGCTTGCCGCGGCCGGTGCGAAGACTCTCGAGATCGATGCCGGCGCGGTTCAGGAAATCAGCCCCGGCATCGGTGATCATGCCGGCATCCGGTGCAAGCTCGGCATAGCCGCCTCGCACCAGCGCGTCCGCAAGCGCCACCCCGAGCCGGCCGGCCAGATGGTCGTAACAGGTACGCGCCTCGCGCAACGCCTTGTCGCGCGGACCGGTTGGCACCCGAGCGGCATCGACGCTTGCCGCCACTTGCATGATGCTTTCCATCATCTGCGCGACGGCCGGCGAGGCGAGGCGATGATATCGATGCCGGCCCTGCTTCTGCATGCTGAGAAGGCCGGCCTCGGTCATGCGCGCGAGATGTGCGGTTGCAGTCTGCGGGGCGATGCCGGCGACGCGCGCGAGCTCCGACGCTGTCAGCGCGCGGCCGTCCATAAGGGCATGCAGCATTGAGGCGCGTGCCATGTCTCCCGCGAGCGCAGCTACTTCCGCAAATCTGGCGTTGCTGGCCATTCTCAGATCCTCAGTACCCGATCACAGCATAGGCGTTGCGACAGGTGCATGCTTCGGGCTTTGCCGTAGCATTTTCCCCATCCGCAATCAGCATCGCGCAGAGCCCGCTCATAAAAGAGGCAGACAACGTAGCGTGGCGGCACCGGGCGCGGACTGATAAAGTCGCAAAAAAGACCGAGAAGCGGTGTCATAGGCCGGGGAGGTCAGCATGGCAGCAGACGTGAGAGCGCGTCCGGGCGCCGAGCAGGATCCCGCGCACGAAGGCGCTTTGGTGCGCATCGCAATCGGCTTCACCGCATGGGCCGAGCGCTGGTTTCCCGACGCCTTCATCTTTGTCGCCATCGCGGTGGTGGTGGTTTCGCTCGCTGCTCTCGTCAACGGCGCCACGCCCCTCGCCATCAGCCGGGCGTTCGGTGACGGCTTCTGGAGCCTGATCACCTTCACGATGCAGATGGTGTTCGTGGTCATCGGTGGATTTGTCGTGGCGACTTCGGCACCCGCGCAGCGGCTGATCCGCAGCCTGGCCGGCATCCCTAATAATGGCGTGAGCGCGATCGGACTCGTCGCCGCCGTGAGCATGCTCGCCTCCCTGCTCAACTGGGGCCTGAGCCTCATTCTCGGCGGCCTTCTGGTGCGCGCGCTTGCGGAACGGCGCGAGCTCAGCATGGACTATCGTGCCGCGGGCGCGGCGGCCTATCTCGGCCTCGGGGCAACGTGGGCCATGGGGTTGTCCTCCTCCGCGGCGCAACTGCAGGCCAACGCCGGAAGCCTTCCCAAACCGCTGCTGCCCATCACCGGGGTCATTCCGTTTTCCGAGACGATTTTTCTCTGGCAGTCATTCGTGATCACCGGCGTGCTTTTGGTGATTTCCATTATCATTGCGATGTGGTCCGCGCCCGGCCCGACGACTGCCGTTACGGCGGAAGCCATGGGCATCGAGGTTTCCAGCGAGGACGCCATCACGGTTGCGCCGGCGACAAAGCCCGGCGAGTGGCTCGAGCATTCCCCGCTACTGACAATCCTGATCGTGCTGATCGCGGCCGGATGGATCGGGTACGAGTTTTTTCGTCAGGACGCGGTCATCGCGATCTCTAATCTGAATACCTACAATTTCATCTTCCTCATGGTCGGATTGCTGCTGCACTGGCGGCCGAAGCGTTTTCTGGCGGCGGTTACGCGGGCAGTGCCGGCCACTGCCGGCGTGCTCATCCAGTTTCCGTTTTACGGCGCAATCGCCATGATTCTCACGGCGGCGAAAAACGCCGCCGGACACAGCGTGTCCGACCAGATTGCGCACGCTTTCGTCAGCATCTCGACAGGGCACATGTATCCGCTGCTCATCGGCATCTACTCGGCCATCCTGGGTTTCTTCATTCCATCCGGTGGCGGCAAGTGGCTTCTCGAAGCGCCCTACGTCATGCAGGCAGCCAACGATCTGAAAGTGCATCTTGGCTGGGCGGTGCAGATCTACAACGCGGCCGAAGCGCTTCCCAATCTGATCAACCCGTTCTGGATGCTGCCGCTCCTGGGCGTGCTCGGGCTGCGCGCCCGCGAAGTGGTGGGCTTCACGTTCCTGCAGCTGCTCGTGCATCTGCCGGTCGTGTTGTTTCTCTTGTGGGCACTGGCCTACACGCTGCCCTATCATCCGCCGGTGGTGCCGTCGTAAGCACGCAGGCAGGCAACGCCTCCAAAAAGACCATGCGAGGCATCGGCGCCATGTTCTCGTTCAGGTGCCGCATGATCCAGAGCGAGCCGCCGATCAGGAGCACCACGATGAGCACGCCGAAGGCGAGGGCGAGGGCATTATTCGTGTTATCCGGCGCGGTCGTCAGATGAAGAAAGAATACGAGATGCACACCAATCTGCGCGACCGCCAGCGCAACGAGTGCCACCGGAATGGCCGGCCTCCAGATGAGATCCGTGTAGACCACTCCGAACGAAGCTGCAGTGAGCACTGCGGCAAGTGCCAGCCCGATCACATAGCCCAAAATTCCCTGGCCGATGCTTTCAGCGGAACCCAGAAATCCCGGGCCGACATCGTCGATATTGCGGTCGACGTCGTGGCTCATAGGCCTTCTCCGATCAGATAAACGACGGTGAACAGGGCAACCCAGATGATGTCGAGGACGTGCCAGAACAAGTAAAAGCACAGCAGCCGGCGCATAATTGCAGGACGGAACCCCTTCACGAAGACTTGCGCCATCATCGTGCCTAGCCAGAGCAGGCCGGCGGTGACGTGCGCGCCGTGGAGTCCTACGACGGAGAAAAGCGAGGACAGGAAGGCGCTGCGCTCCGGGCCCGCCCCTTGCGCCAGCATATTGGCGAAATCGCGCACTTCGAACCCGAGAAAGGCAAATCCGAGAACGCCGGTGACGAGCAGCCCCGCTTGGGTCCACAGCTGGCTGCGTGCGCTGGTCGCCACCGCCGCGAGCCCGCACGTGAAACTGGAAAGCAGGAGGCACGCAGTCTCGATCGCAATGCTCTTGGGATCAAACAGCTCGCGTCCGTGCGGGCCTCCGGCAGTGGCCGTGCTCAGAACCGCATGCGCCGCGAAGAAAGCGGAGAACATGACGATGTCGCTGAGCAGAAAAATCCAGAAGCCATAGCGGACGATCACGTTCTTGGACGCGGGGCCGCCTTCCCCGTGTCCGGTCGAGTGCTCGCGCCCGCCGAGCCGGTAGGGATCGACGGCGCGAGCGGCGGCGGGCGCAAACGCGTCGAATGCGGTCATGCGGGCTGCTCGCGATGAAGGTAGCGCTCGAGCCGCTCCTGATGCACGCGCCGCCGCTCGCGGTCGATGCGTGCAACCTCCTGCGCCGGAATGACGTACTCCTCGACGTCGCGCCACGCGAACCACACGAAGGTTGCGTACGCGAAGAACAGCCCAACTCCCACCAGCCACCAGATATTCCAGATGAGCGCGAACCCGGTCAGGGTGGCGAAGAACGCGGTGATGAATCCGGTCGGGCTGTTGCGCGGAAGCTCGATGGGCTCATAGTCGGGCTCGGCGGGTAATTGCTGGGACTCGATCGCGCGCCGTTTCATGTCCCAATAGGGCTCTTCCCCGCGCACGTTCGGCAGCACGGCGAAATTGAACGGGGGCGGCGGCGACAGCGTCGTCCATTCGAGCGAGCGGCCGTTCCACGGATCTCCCGTCTCGTCGCGAAGCGATTGCCGTTGGCGGATGCTTACGACGATCTGTGCCGCCTGGCAGGCGGCCGCGGCCGCCATCACGAGGATGCCCGCCGATGCGATGAGAAGCCATGGATACCACATGGCGACATCGTAATGCTGCAGGCGCCGCGTCATGCCGAGAAGCCCGACGCCGTAAAGCGGTATGAACACCACGTAGAACCCGATGAGCGAAAGCCAGAACGCCGCCTTGCCCCAGCCCTCATGCAGGC
>DATCJI010000148.1:0-3108 GCA_036562835.1 Xanthobacteraceae bacterium
AAAGCTTTCGCGGCAAATCACGCGTGCAGCAACACCAACTGGTTTATGAGGCTCTCAAGGCGGAGATGGGCGGCAAGCTCCACGCACTGGCCCTGCAGACCGGCACCCCGGAGCAATCCGACAGCGAGCAGGCACGATGAAAATTATTCAATTTGCGGCTGCTTTGGCTCTCATCCTCCTCGGTTCGAACGGGCTGGTCGCGGCTTGTGGGGCAAAGGGCCTTATCCGCCGCGCACAATTGTCGAGGTGCATCGTCTAAACCAGGACGACATCCTCGAAGTGGAGGGCACCTTCTATGCACCGGGTAAAAAGTGATGGCTAAACGGGCGGTGGGCCTTGGGACGATGCCCCAGGCGCGCTATATAACCGGCGAGCTGAGCGCGTTTCGCGATAGATGAGGAATTCATGGCTGTCGACAAATTCATCGAAAACGAGGTCAAGGGTAATCAGGTCGTGCTGTTCATGAAGGGAACTCCGCAATTTCCGATGTGCGGGTTTTCTGGACAGGTGGTGCAAATCCTCGATCATCTCGGCGTCGCCTATAAGGGCCTGAACGTGCTCGAGTCGGACGAGCTCCGTGAGGGCATCAAGTCGTTTTCTAACTGGCCCACAATCCCGCAGCTCTCTGTCAACGGCGAGTTCGTCGGCGGCTGCGACATCATCCGCGAGATGTTCCAGGCCGGCGAGCTGCAGACCCTGCTTAAGGAGAAGGGCGTCGCCGTCAGGGAAAATGCCTCGGCGTAGCTCACATGCGACCATCATTCCGGCCGGGGCCGTGAGCCGGAATCCATAACCCCGGGGCTTGTGGTTCGCCGCTCCGCTATGCGCGCGGCGCCTTGGACCTGACGGAAAGCCCTTATCGCGAATAATACTCCACGACGAGGTGCGGCTCCATCTGCACCGGGTAGGGCACGTCATTGAGCTGCGGGAGCCGAGCGAGCTTGGCGGTCATCTTGGAGTGGTCGGCTTCGATGTAGTCGGGCACGTCGCGCTCGGCGAGTGCGATTGCTTCCAGCACGACCGCGAGCTGCTTCGACTTCTCTTTCACCTCGACCACGTCTCCCACTTTCACCCGGAAGCTCGGAATGGTCACCCGCCTGCCGTTAACCTTCACGTGCCCATGGTTGACGAACTGTCTGGCCGCGAACGGCGTGGGGACAAACTTCGCGCGGTAGACGACGGCATCTAGCCGGCTCTCCAGGAGCGCGATCATGTGCGCCCCGGAATCGCCCTTCAGGCGAATCGCCTCGTGGTAAATGCCGCGGAACTGCCGCTCCGATATATTGCCATAGTAGCCGCGCAACTTCTGCTTGGCACGCAGCTGTACGCCGTAATCGGAGAGCTTGCCCTTGCGCCGCTGGCCGTGTTGCCCGGGTCCATATTCCCGGCGGTTGATTGGGCTTTTGGGTCGCCCCCACACGTTCTGGCCCATGCGGCGATCGATCTTGTATTTCGCCTGCAGGCGCTTGGTCATCGCGTTCCTCGACTGATGTGCTGGTGAGGATCGCGCCCTCCTTTGTCCCGATCTGCCGGGACCGACAGGTTTTGACCGAAGCGCCGGCCAGACCGCGGGTCGCGAAACGGCGGGTTTCTAGGAAGAATATCCGCCAGAGTCAAACAATGGACTAGCCGGGCTCCTTGTAAACATCGATCTCCACGGAGCCTGGAAGCAGCGTGCGCCACGTCTGCAGATACGCTTGCACGCGCGGATCACTTGCGATGCGCTGCCGGTTCATTTCCATCATCTCATGGGTGTCGTATTCGATCTCGTGGATAAAACGCGCCGGATCATCGACGTTCTGCAACAGGCGCGCCCGTTGGCCGCCGAACGCCTCGTAAAACGGAGTGGCCGCTCTCACCACAGCGGCCAGATGCCCCGCATCTGCAGCCGGTAATGTGAACCTGAACTGGACAGTGCGTCGCACGGTCTGGGTTTCGCCTGCCATCTGAGCCCCGCTGCAGGAACGCTGATGTGCACATGCTAGCTATGCAGGCCAAGTCCCGCCAGCGCCGAGGCAAGCGCGTTGGACACTCTGCGCTTTGACGTGAAGATTGCACGTGCCGCTGCAGAGGGAGTGCTGGCGCTGGTTGGTCCGATCAGATCGATCACGCGGCGTGCAATTGCGGGGGCGGGATCGATGAATGACACGCGCCACGGCGACAGCCGCTCGAATCGCGCAAGCAGGAGCGGATAATGCGTGCAGGCAAGGACGATCGTATCGGTGCGGCGCTTGTCTGCATCGATGAAGCACGGTGCGATCTCCTCCGCAATGAGCGAGTCGGGAACCGGCGTGCAATTCAGCTCGCGTTCGGCGAATTCTGCGAGTGTCGTCGAGCCAACCAGGGCCACATCGCTGCCGTTTGCAAAATCCCGAATGAGCGCGCGCGTATATTCGCGCTCAACGGTTGCCCGCGTGCCCAGCACCGTTACGCGCTTCGTGAGCGATCTCGCACAAGCGGGCTTGATCGCCGGGACTGTGCCGACGAAAGGCGTTTCGAAGCGCGCGCGCAGATGCGGGAGCACAAGGGTCGAGGCGGTGTTGCATGCAATGACGATGAGGTCGGGCCGGTGATCGGTAACCAGTTCGGCTATGAGGCCGCAGACGCGGGCAACCAGTTCCTCCTCCGGCTGGGCGCCATACGGAAAGAAGGCGTCGTCCGCCACATAGAGATATCGCGCGTCGGGTCGTGCCTTGGCGATCTCACGAAAGACCGTCAGGCCGCCCAGTCCGGAATCGAAGACCAGAATGGTTGGGGTCGCGCCCACGCGCAGGCATTACGAAATACCTGCGCGCTCGACAACAGCGCCTTGGAAGCTGCGTCAGGCGGGACTTGGCTCGACCAGGTCGAGGTGGCGCCGTTCGGGTCGAACAGGTGCCTTTGCCTCGGCCTTTTTCGGTTTTGGCATGCGGGAAGCAACGAGCCCGCTCACGACCGTGAACGTGGCCAAAAGAATGGCTGCGAGATTGCCGTCCCAGAAACCATCGAAAGCGACGGCGCCGAGCACGTATGCCCAGAACGGAAGTGCAAGCGTGGAGACCACGGCATTGGTGATCCAGGCATCGCCCTCTTGCCGCACGTACCAGACCGAACACGTGCCATCTTTAA
>DATCJI010000152.1:0-2745 GCA_036562835.1 Xanthobacteraceae bacterium
AGCAATCCGAGCTCGGCGCAGTTGCGCATGATGTCTGCCGAGGCGATGAACCGCGGGGCGTCGGGCGTCATGATCGCTCCACCTGGCGGGCTGCGAACCGAGGAAGAGCTGTTCAACTATTTCTTGACCATTTTCGAGATGATCGGGAATGTCCCGACTGTTCTGCAGGATTTCCCGCATTCGACCGGCGTGTGGATGTCGGTCCCGTCGATCCTGCGGCTTATCGAGAGCTTCCCGCAAATTCAGGTCGTGAAAGAGGAAGATCTTCCGAGCCTCGAGAAGATAACGCAGCTCCGCGCAAAGCAGGGACGCCGCGTGTCCATCATGACGGGCAACAACGGCGTTTACCTCCCCTACGAGATGGCGCGCGGCATCGACGGCCCGATGGCCGGCTTCTCTCACCCTGAGATGCTCTCGGGCGTCTACCGCCTCTTCACCAAAGGCGATGCGGAGAGCGCGCACGATCTTTTCGATCGCTACTTGCCGCTCCTCGATTACGAAGCGCAGGGCTTCTGGGGAGTTGCAGCGCGCAAGGAGGTTATGCGCCGGCGTGGCGCGATCCGGTACGCCACCATGCGGCGCCCCGGTCCCTCACTATCGGCAAAGCACATGGCCGAGATCGATCTTCTGCTTCGCCGCCTTGCTCGCGCCTTGGCTGGCCACGGCGAGCCTGTTTCGGAATCGAAGACGCAACGAATGAAAATGGATGCCCACTAATGAAGAAAAGATTGGAGGAGCTACGGAGTCAGCGCTGGTTCGGGACCAGCGACCTGCGCGCCTTCGGGCATCGTTCGCGCGCACTGCAGATGGGGTACGCGCGCGAGGATTTTATGAACAAGCCGGTGGTGGGCATCATCAACACGTGGAGCGATCTCGCGCAATGCCATTCCCACTTTCCCGAGCGCGTGCAGGACATCAAGCGAGGTATCTGGCAGGCGGGCGGCTTTCCGGTCGAGCTCCCGGCGATGTCGCTTTCCGAGCAGTACGTGAAGCCGTCAAGCATGATGTACCGCAACTTTCTCGCCATGGAGACGGAGGAGTTGCTGCGCCAGCACCCGATTGACGGCGCGGTGCTGATGGGCGGCTGCGACAAGACCACGCCGGCGACCATCATGGGCGCGATCTCCATGAATCTGCCGGTCATCTACATGCCCGCGGGACCCATGATGCGCGGGCATTTCGGCGGCAAGATTCTCGGGTCCGGCTCCGATGTCTGGAAATACTGGGCCGAGAAGGAAGCCGGCAACATCACCGAAGAGCAATGGAACGACATGGAGGCAGGCATCGCGCGTTCGGCGGGCACGTGCATGACCATGGGGACGGCATCGACGATGACGATCATCGCGGAGGCGCTCGGAATGACGTTGCCGGGAGCCGCTTCCATTCCGGCAGCCGATGCGGCGCATCCGCGCATGGCATCCGCTTGCGGACGCCGCATCGTGGAAATGATCTGGGACGATCTCAAGCCGCGCGACATCATCACGCGCAAGTCGGTCGAGAACGCCCTCGTCGTGCACAGCGCGCTGGCCGGCTCTACCAACGCCATGGTGCATCTCGTCGCCATGGCGCGGCGCGCCGGCGTGCCCATCACTCTCAAGGACTTTGACGAGTTTGCCGCACGCGTGCCGGTGATCGTCAATCTGCGGCCGTCGGGCAAATGGCTGATGGAGGAGTTTCACATCGCGGGCGGAACGCGGGCGCTGTTCGCGCGGCTCAAACCCAGGCTGCACCTCGATGCCCGCACCGTCACCGGTGATACCGTCGGGCACGCGATCGGGAACGCGGAGGTGTACAACGACGATGTCATTCGGCCGCTGAATGACCCGATCGCCGCATCGGGCGGCACCGCGATCCTTTTCGGCAACCTCGCACCCGATGGATGCGTGATCAAGCCGCCTGCGGCCGATCCGCGATTGCTCCAGCACACCGGTCCCGCACTCGTCTTCGACAGCTACGACGAGATGAAACATGCGGTGGACGATCTGCATCTCGACGTGACGCCGGACCACGTGATGGTGCTGCGCAACGCCGGGCCGATCGGCGGGCCGGGCATGCCCGAATGGGGCATGCTGCCCATCCCCAGGAAGCTCTTGCGCCAGGGCGTGCGCGACATGTTGCGCATCTCGGATGCGCGCATGAGCGGCACCAGCTACGGCGCCTGTATTCTGCATGTGGCCCCCGAGTCGGCAGTCGGAGGCCCGCTGGGCGCGGTTCGCAACGGCGACCGCATCACCGTCGATGTGCCCAAGCGCTCAATTCATCTTGACTTGCGCGACGACGAGATCGCGCAGCGCATGAAGACCTATCGGCCGCCACCGCGCGACTACCCGCGCGGGTATTATCGGATGTTTGCCAAACACGTTCAGCAGGCCAACGAAGGCTGCGATTTCGATTTTCTGCAAGGTGCCGGAGGGATCCCCGAACCGGAGATTCACTGATTCACTGACCAGTTTCACGTAGCCCGCATGAGCGTCAGCGACATGCGGGAAAAGCCCCCCGGATGTCGGTGCGCTCATCCGGGCTACAGGATCAAGTCAAAAAAGTTCGGAGGACGCCATGGCCATTGATCCGAAGCTGAGAAAAGCGCTGACCGGCATCTCCGGGATCCTGGTCACGCCGTTCGACGATCAGGACAAAGTCGCGCCCGGGCGTCTCAAACCGATCATCGATCGCGCCGTGCGCGCAGGCGTGCACATCCTTGTCGCCAACGGCAATACCGGCGAGTTCTACGGCCTCACCACCGCG
>DATCJI010000192.1:0-1505 GCA_036562835.1 Xanthobacteraceae bacterium
GACGATGTGACATCAGACTCACCATTGCGAACGGTTGCATCAACGGGCGCGAGCGGCCGCCGGCTCGAGATCAAGGTCGATGACCGTGCCGCGCCTACTTTGCCACGCAGTAGGGCGGCTTGCTGCTTAAGTGGCAAATGCCCGGGCGGCAGGCGCTGACGCATTGACCTTTCCGATGACCACGGGCGGAGCACCCGATCATGCAGGCTTGGCGGTAAGTCGTGGTCGCGAGTGCGGCCGCAGCCTGCTGGTCACCCCGCGCTGCGGCGGCCTGCGTGCGCGAGAAGCTCATGGTGCCGCCCTTCGCTGCCAAGGCGGAACGCGGCAGCAGCGCCGCGATAACGATGCACAACACAAAACGCATGATGCATCTCCGTTTTCGGTTTTTACGTTAACGCACAAGGGCATGTTCCGGATGCAGCGCCGCCGTGTGCAGGAACCGAAGCGATAGTGACCGGGCCTGCCGTCATGGTCTGTCCCGCCTATCGTAATTCTATCGCCTACCAAGCCTTCCGACCCGGTGCGCAGTCCTATTCACCACGCTGACCCGCGCGCCAGCCCATTTCCCAGAATTCAATTTCGAGCCGCGTGGCTTCCTTGAAGATCGCGATCAGCTCGGCCTCGCGCGCGGGCGTGGAATAGATTTCGGCAAGACGCTCCAAGTGCGCCCGCGCTTTCGCCGCGACCGCCTGGTAGGGCGCACCGGCATATTCGGCGATCCAACCGCGATAGGGGTTCGTTTCGGCAAGCGCCTCGGGCCGCGCGGAAAGCCGCGCCGCGATCTCCGCGTAGCCGATCACGCAGGGGGCAAGCGCCACCTGGAGCGCCAGCAGATCGCCGCGCATTCCCGTGTCGAGCACATAGCGCGTATAGGCCAGCATCTCGATCGCCGGAGGGGCTCGCTCAAGATCGTGCGGCGACAGACCCCAGCCCGCACAGAGCTTCACGTGCAGGTTCATCTCGACATCGAGGATGGCCGAAAGGCCGGCAGCAGCTTCGCGCATGTCGGCGAGTTTTGGTGCCTTGTAGACGGCGAGTGCGTAGGCACGAGCAAACTCGATGAGGAACAAGTAGCCCTGAACGAGGTAGTGACGAAATGCCGCTTCGGCAAGCAAACCGTCTGCCATCCCGTTGGTGAAGGGATGCTCGGTGTAGACGCGCCACTCGGCGGACGCCGCTGCCTTCAGACGCTCGAAGAAGCGCATGCGCTCCTGCCCGATTTGCTCGCCCGTCAGCTCTGTCCACATCTACATTCGAACTGCCTGCAGCTTTCAAGCTCTTTGTGCCTATGGGCATCACCGTGTTCGTTGTTTGGTACACGGTGGTTACGTTGGGCTTCGCATGTTGTCGAGGTCATAGGCGAACTATTTAGAAAAATCGTTGGCTCGCAATACCACGGGTCGGTCGGCCTGGGCCTTCTCTTCGAAGAACTTACGTGACGCTCGCTCTTCAATTACTTCACGCAGCCGCATGAACTGATCTACACGCTGATCTGGCCTCACATC
>DATCJI010000396.1:0-3104 GCA_036562835.1 Xanthobacteraceae bacterium
CGACGCGCGAATGGATCCTGCGCAATTCTCCGGTGCCGATCGGCACCGTGCCGATCTATCAGGCGCTCGAGAAGGTGCACGGCGATCCCGCAAAGCTCGACTGGGAGTGCTACAAGGATACGCTGATCGAGCAGTGCGAGCAGGGCGTGGATTATTTCACCATCCATGCCGGCGTTCGCCTCGGCTACATCCATCTCACCGCCAACCGGGTCACCGGCATTGTCTCGCGCGGCGGCTCCATCATGGCCAAGTGGTGCCTGTCGCATCACAAGGAGAGCTTTCTCTACGAGCGCTTCGATGAGATCTGCGATCTCATGCGCAAATACGACGTGAGCTTCTCGCTGGGCGATGGCCTGCGTCCCGGCTCCATCGCCGACGCCAATGACCGCGCGCAATTTGCCGAGCTCGAGACATTGGGCGAGCTCACGCGCATTGCCTGGGACAAAGGCTGCCAGGTGATGATTGAAGGACCCGGGCACGTGCCCATGCACAAGATCAAGATCAACGTGGAGAAGCAGCTCAAGGAATGCGGTGAGGCTCCGTTCTATACGCTCGGCCCGCTCACCACCGACATCGCGCCCGGCTACGATCACATCACCTCTGCGATCGGTGCTGCGATGATCGGCTGGTTCGGCACCGCCATGCTCTGTTACGTCACGCCCAAGGAGCATCTCGGGCTGCCCGACCGCGACGACGTCAAAGAGGGCGTGATTGCCTACAAGATCGCGGCCCACGCAGCCGACCTCGCGAAAGGCCATCCGGCTGCGCAGCTGCGCGATGACGCGCTCTCGCGCGCGCGCTTCGAGTTTCGCTGGATAGACCAGTTCAATCTGTCGCTCGATCCTGACACCGCGCGCGAATATCACGACGAGACCCTGCCAAAGGAGGCGCACAAGGTGGCGCATTTCTGCTCCATGTGCGGGCCGAAATTCTGCTCGATGAAGATCACGCAGGACGTGCGCGACTATGCGGCCACGCTGAACGACAAGGAGCAGGGCATGGCGCAGATGTCGGAGAGATTTCGCGAGCTTGGCAGCGAGCTCTATGTCGATGCCGATGCGGTGAAGGAAAGCAATCGCGCGCTGTAACCCGGTTCACTGATTTCATGCGATTGTCATTCCGGCTCTCGGCGCTTCGGGCCTCGGCCGGAATGACCGCGCATTTAAGACAGCCAAGTTGAGCCCCATTCGGCTCCCAGGTCATTGTCATCAGGCGGAGGCGGCGCCTGTGCTCGCCGGGTAATCACGACGCGGGCCGGCCGCAACAGGCGCTGGTGAATCATATAGCCCTGCTCCACCACGTGAACGATCGTGCCGGGTGGCCGCGAGGCGTCATTCACTGCGTTGATCGCTTCATGCAGGTTCGGATTGAAATGCTGGCCCATGGCTTCGATACGCTGAATGCCGAACCGTTCGAGCGTGCTCAGAAACAGTCGCAAAGTGGCTTGCACCCCCTCCACAAGGGAATTGCTTTGAGCTGATTGCGCTTTTTCCGACGCATCGAGCGTGCGCTCGAGATTGTCCACGACCGGCAATAGCTCGCGCGCAAACTCCGCGATGCCGAACTTGCGCGTATCTTCCGCTGTCTGATCGGCGCGACGTCGCGCGTTCTCGGCATCAGCCAGCGCGCGCAGCAGCCGCTCGCGCAGCGACGCGTTCTCGGCAACAAGCGTCGCGATTTCACCGGCTTCTCTTGCGCCGGGTTCGTCATCGTTATCGTGCGGCACTGGGCGCCTCGTTTGACGGCCTTCGCTTTCGGACGCAGAATCGTGAATTCAAGCCGGCTAAGCTAGAGCATAGCGCTTCGTGCTGCGAGCGTATGGAGTTCGGTGAAAGCTCCTGGATTGAAGAGAGCACAGATGGCCGTCGCGGAGGAGCAAAGACTGAACGTTGAGAGGGCGACCATCGCGCCCACGCGGAATGGGCGTCGTGTTGCGGCGGTTGCATGTGGAGCGCATGCACTGCACGACGGCTTTACCGATCTGATCTACGTGCTGCTGCCCGTGTGGCAGAAAGAATTCGGGGTCGGCTACGGCGAGCTTGGCCTGCTGCGCGCCCTCTTCTCCGGCACCATGGCGGGATTTCAGATTCCTTCCGGGTTGATTACCGAGCGTCTTGGTCCTTCACTCGTGCTGGCGCTGGGCACTGCCATGTCCGGCATCGGGTATTGCGTCGCCGGGGCAAGCGCAGGTCTCGGCGTGCTGATGCTCGCGCTCTTCTTCGCCGGGCTCGGATCGAGCACGCAACATCCGCTTGCGTCATCGCTGATGGTGCAGGCATTTCCCGGCGCGCGCTCGATGAAGGCGATCGGCACCTATAATTTCGCCGGCGATATCGGAAAAATGTCCGTCCCGGCGATCGCATCGCTGTTGCTCATCGCGCTGTCCTGGCGATCGGTGCTGGTGGTGTTTGGCATATTTGGAGTCATTGTCGCATTTATCATTTTCATCATGACGCGGCACTTGACCGCTCAGAGCGCGGCCGAGTACGGCAGTTCCGTAAACGAAGGCAAAAGCACACCCGCCGTGCATTGGATTGCCTTTCCGACGCTCACCGCGATCGCCATTATTGATAGCGCCACGCGTATGGGGTTCCTGCTTTTTCTCCCGTTCATTCTCACGGCCAAAGGCGCGAGCCTGCCCACAATCGGAATGGCGCTGACGCTGGTCTTTGCGGGCGGCGCCATGGGCAAGCTGCTGTGCGGCTTTATTGGCGCGCGCATTGGTGCCATTCCCACGGTCTGGCTGACTGAAGGTCTCACGGCGATTTTGATCGTGGGTCTGTTGCCCCTTCCGCTGCAACCCGCGCTGCCACTCCTGCCGCTCATCGGTGTTGTCCTTAACGGCACCTCATCAGTGCTGTACGGGTCCGTGCCCGATCTCGTTGCGCCGGAGCGCCGCAGCCGCGCCTTCAGCATCTTCTATACCGGCTCCATCGGAGCGGGCGCGACGGCGCCTATCCTCTACGGTTTCGTCGGAGATGCCGTAGGGGTCGTGCCTGCTGTGCTGATCATCGCAGGTGTCGTCCTGCTGACCTTGCCATTATCGCTCGTGGTCCGCTCCTATGGAAACCTCACGCCAGGGCTGACGTAGAGGTACACCGTTT
>DATCJI010000233.1:0-2899 GCA_036562835.1 Xanthobacteraceae bacterium
CCGGGAGGGCGCTCGATAAGCAGCACCCGCACTTCGCGTCCCGGTAAATCGGCAAGCGGCTGCGATAAAATCTGCTGAACGCCGCCCGCGGCGGGCTGTGCCAGCGAGGCCGATATGAACCTCCTTCCTTCCCACATTGAAAAAGCCGACACTCCCGCCGCCACAGCTGCGACGATGGCATACGAAGCTACGGATCGGATGTTGATTGGGCTCATTGGCTTCCTCCCGGAGTTTACCGGTTGGTTTTAGCATGTTGCCGTTCTGCACATTATGCTTACCTGAGCTTCAAGAAAGAAAACTCACCGGGAGCGTTCGTGCATGCACTGGAAGAAGCGTCAGAAAGAGATCGAGCGGCTCAGGGCGAAGCACGGCTCCGACCGAACGCTGGCCCGAGACTTTCCAAATTTGAAATTCGACCAGCGTCCAGCACCATGCTCGAATGACATGCGCGGCAGCACACCGCGTCGGCCCCGTCCAGCGGGAATGAAGCAGTTCCCCATCGGACACAGCCACAAGCAAGGACTCGAGCTGATTACGCCTGGCATGGACTTGCAATGGATGGGCGGCAAAAAGCCGTGAGTTATGGGATCGGAGTGTAGATGAAGCGCCCGATGCCATTTGCGGCCGTCAGGGCAGCAAAGCCCGCAAGCGCAAGCCTGCGCGCTTGAGTCATTTAGAGCAACGACTCTTCGGATTAGGTTGAACTTGCCTCCACTCAATGTCACCCGCGTCACCCGCGGGCTTGACCCGCGCGTCCATCGGTCGGGGCCGGCTGGTCATTGGGACGCTGGCCGAGCGAGGCCGAAACGCGTGGCGTGCATCAATCGCAATAAGGTTTGAAGCCGAACCGGCACCGGTCGAAGCAGCGGGCGTCGTATTCTTTGGAGACGCAGCCGCGGCAGGCGTTGTCGCACGTGCCCTCGACATTCGTGTGAATTTCGGGCTCCTGTGTCCCTTGTGGCATCTGCACTTGCCGCCAGGCGAACGTCAGCACCGCAATGGCACCTGCGACCAGAATGAACAGGAACACACGACGCGACAGAATTTACTGCCTGTCGAATTTCGGCCTGGGAGTGCCGAGCACCGCAATGGCTGCAACAACCAGCAGCCAGAATGGAAGCACTCCGAAGCCCGGGATTGCCTCCAGCGCCAGTCCCGGCAAGAGCAACCATTGCCGGCCCAGCACCATGAACAGCAGCAGCGCCGTAACAAGATCAACTCCCCACGTAAGGGGCGGTAAAGGCGTCGCGAACGCCCCGATCGCGTCCGAGAGGCCGGCGATAACGAAGGCAAGCGCGAGGCGCTTTTTGGAGAATTTGAGCGCTGTTGAAGACGAGCTGTCGAACTCAGGCGGCCGGTCGCTTCGCTGGGCAGGTGGTAACGTCATCTCGCGCTGCTCGGTCTTCATGGTCGATCGCTATTTGCTCTCGGGCTTCTTCCCATTGGGCGGCTTTTGCGCGGCCTGAAGCTGCTCCACCGTCTTTTGCAGGCCCGCGACCGTCGCTTTGAGCGCCACGATCTCGGCTTGCGCAGCCGTGAGCTTCTGCGCCGCCTCCAGCGCATTCTTGTTCACCAGGCGCTGCAGATAGTTCACGTTGCTCTGAAGACAACCCGTTCGCTTGTCGAGCCCGCTCGTTTTCGTGCAGTCCTCTATCCCGGCGATATCCTGCGCCCACGCACGATGGCTTCCGAGAGCCAGCAGGCTCAAGGCTAGAAATGCGATGCGCAGCATTATAGCTCCTTTGGTCTTATGGGTTTTGACGCGATGGTATCCGCGCCCGTCATCAGGAGAAAACAATGAGTGGACGACTTGAAAACAGGGCGGCGATCATCACCGGCGGAGCAGGCGGAATCGGCGCCGCAACAGGCAGTCTGTTCTGTGAGCAAGGCGCAAGCGTGATGCTGGTCGACAGCGATTCCGACGCCATGCGTGAGACGACAGCGCGGATTCGAGAGGCGGCGCCGCGCGCACGCGTCGTTTCGGTCGTCGGCGATGTCGCCGGGGAGGAAACCGCGCGCGAGGTCGTAACCGAAACACGGAAAGCATTCGGTGCCATCGATGTGCTGGTCAATGTTGCGGGCATTCGCGCGTACGAGCCGCTCGCCAAGGCGCGCCGCGAGACCTGGGAAAAAATCATTGCGGTCAATCTCATGAGCTACGCCTGGTTCATCCGCGAGGCCATTGCCGATTTGCGTGCGTCGGGGCGCGGCAGTATCGTCAACATATCGTCCACCCATGCGGTCAACCCTCGCGCCGGAATGGGACAATACGATGTGACCAAGGCCGGCATCGTATCGCTGACGCAGACGCTCGCGTTCGAGGAGGCAAAGCACGGCGTTCGCGTCAACGCTGTGTGTCCGGGTGCCACGCTGACGCCGTTTCACCTGCGCCGCGCAAAAGCCGAGGGCCGCGCGCGCGAAGATCTCGAGCGCCAGGCCAGGGAAGAGTGCCTTATGGGGCGCTGGGCCGATCCGCGCGAGATTGCGTATCCGATCCTGTGGCTTGCTTCGGATGAATCTTCCTACATGACTGGTTCGGTTCTGATGGTCGATGGCGGCCGCTTCGTGCGGTGAAGCGCGAATCCAGAACGCGTATAGACGCTAATATTAGAGACTTCCCCGCGATGTCATGGCCCGCGAAGGCGGGGCCATCCAGTATTCCATGCACGAGCGATATCACGCTCTCGTATGATTACTGGACCTACGCGGGCGATGACAACGATTTAGACTCTGCCGATCGAGATACCGGCGACGTTTTCGTAACGATTATCCACAATTCCACAGGGCTGGCGAGCCGCCGACAATGAACTTGAGGCTATTGCCGGCGCGACTAAGTCGATGAGACCGCCCTATGATCGGGACCGCGCTGGCCTATGTCGGTATTGACCATCCCTGTATC
>DATCJI010000245.1:0-3449 GCA_036562835.1 Xanthobacteraceae bacterium
GAGAAGGCCATCCATCTCCAGAACCGCGCCCGAGATGATGGCAGTGAGTGCATTCGCGCCGGGAACGGCGATGAAGAGGGCCGAGATCACGCGTGCGCGGTATTGGGAAGGAAACCAGTACGTGAAATAGAGGATCATGCCCGGGAAAAAACCGGCCTCTGCCACTCCCAAAAGAAAGCGCAGCGTAAGAAAGCTGACCGGCCCGGTCACGAACGCCATGACTGCCGCGGCAATTCCCCAGGTGATCATGATCCGGGCGATCCAGATGCGCGCGCCTGTTTTCTCCAGAATGACATTGCTGGGGACTTCGAACAAAAAATAGCCCAGGAAGAATATGCCTGCTCCCCAACCGTAGATGTAAGCGGAAAAGCCAAGGTCCTTATTCATGCTCAGCGAAGCGAAGCTGACGTTGGTACGATCCATGTAGGCGATGAAGTAAATGACGACGATGAGAGGAAGAAGCCGCCAGGAAACTCTCCGAATTGTGCGCTGCTCGATCGTATGTTCCATGGGCCTTGCTCCCTGATATCTTCTTATTTCTTCGTTGCGTCCTGTTCGTTTATGAATGAATGCAGCGGATTTTCATGATCAACTAAATGGCGCCGTGCGCTTCCACGTAGAACGCGTAGAGCGAGTGGCATGCTGTCATGTAAAGTCGATTGTTTTTCGGTCCGCCGAAGCTGAGATTGGCGCAGCGCTCCGGCAACCTGATGAAAGCAAGCGGCTTGCCCTGCGGGTTGAACACCATCACCCCATCGAGGTCTTCCGACTTGCCTTTGAGCTGATAAATCTTGCGGCCGCCGACCTCGGTCGGCTCGCTTTGCAGCGCGCCGTTGCTGCCCCAGCCGCACCAGAGATTGCCGTCGCGATCCACGCGAAAGCCGTCGAGTGCTCCCTGATCTGCGGCATCGATCAGCTTGGTTTTATTCGCGACCGTCCCGTCCCCGTTGACGTCATAGCTCCAGATGCTGCGGTTGGGCGTGCCTTTCCATTCAACGACATAGAGTTTCTTCTCGTCCGGCGAGAATGCCAGACCGTTGGGGTTGACCAGGTCGGTGATTACGGCAGTGAGCTTGCCGTCAGGCGTGAGACGAAACACGTTCGTATTTGCCTGCTCCGGGGTTTCCTTGTTCCCTTCCCAATTCCCCAGGATGCCGAACTGCGGGTCGGTGAACCAGATGCTGTCGTCGGATTTGACCACGATGTCATTCGGCGCATTGAGCCGCTTGCCCTCGAACTTGTCGGCGAGCACCGTGATCTTGCCATCGTTCTCGGTGCGCGTGATGCGCCGGGTGAGCGAATGCTCGCAAGTGACGAGCCGCCCCTGCCGGTCCCGTGTATTGCCGTTCGCGTAGTTGGAAGGGCTGCGGAACACGGTGAAGCTGCCGTCCTTCTCGCTGTATTTCATGATGCGGTTGTTCGGAATGTCACTGACCAGCACGTACTGCCCGTCGGGGAAATACACAGGTCCTTCGGCCCAGCGCATGCCGGTCGCGACCTGTTCGAGCGTGCTCGAATAAATACGATACTTCGTGAAGCTTGGATCGAGTATCAGAAGTGCCGGATCGGGATAGCGCTGGTTTGGTGTGAACGGAAACGCTTGGCCAAACGCGGCGCCCGCCACGCTCGTGCTGGCAAGCGTCGCTGCAGTTCCTTCGAGCAGCTTGCGACGAGACATTTTCATCTCTGCTCTCCCAAGCAAAACATTCTTGTCGCTTTACCCTGAATGAGCTTTCATCGCTTGTTCGTTTTGCGCCAGGCCGCAAAATCCTTCAACGATTGCTCTTCGGTTGCCGGATAAAGGCCGAGGATGGAACGGCCTTTCAGCACCTGCTCGGTGACGAAGTCCTCGTAGGCCGTCATCTCGACCGTCTCGTCCGCGATTGCGTCGGCAAGATGCGCCGGAACAACCACGACTCCCTCGCCGTCGCCGACAATCACATCGCCCGGGAAGACCGGGGCGTCCCCGCAGCCGATCGGTCCATTGATCTCGATGGCCTGGTGCAGGGTGAGATTGGTCGGGGCGGCTGGGCGATTGTGATAGCAGGGGAACGGAAGCTTTCTCAGCTCCGGGGTGTCGCGGAACCCGCCGTCCGTGACCACCCCGGCGCAGCGGCGGACCATGAGACGCGAAATCAGAATTGAGCCCGCGGAAGCGGCGCGGGGGTCTTTGCGGCTGTCGATGACCAGCACCGCGCCCGGCGGGCACTGCTCGACCGCAACACGCTGCGGGTGGTTGCGGTCGCGAAACACCTCAACCGGATTCAGGTCCTCACGCGCCGGCATGTAGCGCAGCGTAAAGGCGATCCCGACCATCGGGCTCGCTGCCGGATTGATCAGATGCACATCCTGGATCCATTGGTTACGCAAGCCGCGCTTGTAGAGCGCAGTCATCAGCGTGGGCGTCGCGACCGTCTTGAGCTTGTCGCGGGTTTCGGGGCGCAGGGTGGACATCGGCAACTCCTCGCAACTGATGCCGGATGCGCTCATCCGCATTGCCGCACGAACGGCAATAACCGCGGTCGGGCGTCCTCATGCCCTTCCTGGTGTGCAACTGGTAACAATCTGGTATACAACTGACATGTCATGAGACGCCAGTTCATTGCGGAAGTCAATGCCGAGCGGCGTAACGGCTTGAGCCGGAAGCGGAAGCAAATGGCACGCTTGAGCAACATGGACAAAACTGCGCAACGCCCGCAGTCCCTGGCTGACCGTGCCTTCGATGAAATCGAGGAGATGATCGTGGGCGGCACCTTGTCCCCCGGCGCTTTGATTTCGGAAAGTGAGCTCAGCAGAATGCTCAAGACGGGACGCACGCCCATCCGCGAGGCGATCGCCCGTCTCAAGTTCATCGGTTTTGTCGATGTGCACTCGCGCAAGGGAATTTCGGTATCAGGAGTCGATGTGATCCGGCATCTCGAGGTGCTCGAAGTGCGCCGCCCGCTTGAGCAGAGCGTGGCGCTGCACGCGATTGAGCGGGCCACCGACACCGATATCTCCGAGCTCAAAGACGTATCGCGCCAACTAAGTAAGGTTGCGAAAGAGAATGACCGCATCACATATTTTCGCGTCAAGCGCACACTGCACGATGCGCAGGTGCGCGCCGCACACAACGAGGTGCTCGCCGGAACGATGCGCATTCTGCAGGCGCAGGCGCGCCGGTTCTGGTGGACCTATGAGCCTACAGAGAGTTTTCCAGACGCCGCAAGACTGCATTGCGCGATCACCGACTACGTCATTGCCCGCGATACGGAGCGAGCCGCGCAGGCGGTGCACGAGCTCTTCAATCATCTGGAAACCCTGACCACGCAGGTGGTCGAGCGCAGAGGACGGTTCTGAGAGGGAGAAGGCCATGAGCATGATGCCTCGCACAGGCGGCCAGGTGCTCATCGATCAGCTGGTCGTGCATGGCGCTGATCACCTCTTCTGCGTCCCGGGCGAAAGCTATC
>DATCJI010000267.1:0-4201 GCA_036562835.1 Xanthobacteraceae bacterium
CTGTTGCTGCGCCTCGGCTATATCGGTGCCGGTGCGGCTGCTGCCGTCCTGATCGCTGATGCCGTTTCGCGGCGCTGGTTCAATCGCGAAATCGACTGGCCCGGGCTGTGGAACGCCGCCACATCCTTCGGCTGGATGCAGCTCTTGTTGATTGCCGTCGCCTTTGTGCTCATCCGCCGGATTGTGATGCGCTTAAACCAGCCCGATACCAGGCCGCCCGAGCGATGATCAGAGGGGGAGCCGCACGTCATGAGCCGGTTGCTCGGCCCATCCCGCCGTTGTACGGTACCTCTCGTGCTGGAACGGATCGGGACAGAGACGGTTTACCCTTACGGTCCTCGGACCGCGCATTAACCTTCAGCAGGGACGGCTACGATGGACAAGACCGTTAAACGTGTCACGGTGCTCGAAGGCGATCGGGAAGGTCGGCAGGAGAAGGTCGTGTACGAGGATCCAAAGGCGCTCGATGAATCCAAGGTTCCGCCGATCGAGCGGGCAGTCCGCCACGTCGTGAATGCGGCGCTCATTGCCGCGCAGGTGGCGTATGACAGCTATCTCAAACGTGCTTCCGAGGGTAAGACGAGTTGGATGTTCCAGCCCCCTCCCGAGGCCCCGAAGTCACCTGACGCCGCCTCGACTGTCTCGGTTCACACGACCATTGACGACGACGAGACGCTACCCGGGACGCGTATTCCCTAGGTGCTGGGGTTATTCAGCAGCTTTTGCAATGAGCTCAGCGGCTATTCGCCTCGGCCGAGATGGAATGAGTGATCGGCAGGGTCGGATAGCTGCTCGAACTGCGGCCCGGTGGCGCGCTGACTGCCGAACGGGAGGGTTCAGGTGCGCAAGGTCGCTGTCACCGGGGGATCGGGTCAGCTCGGTGCTATCATCGTGCGCCGCCTGCTCGCGCGGAGCGAAATAGATGCCGTTGTGTGCATCGACCGCGCGCCGCCGCGCATCGGCTCCGCCAAGCTGCAATTCATCGAGGCGGATATCCGCGACAGGAATCTCGACCGTCACCTTGTCGGCTGCGATACCGTTGTGCATTGCGCGTTCCTGGTTACCGCCAATGCACCGGCTGATGTGTACCAATCGGTCAATGTGGACGGCAGCAAGAACGTGTTTCGCTGCGCTGCCACGGCCGGCAGCGGGGCCATCGTGTACATGTCCTCGGTTGCCGCCTATGGCTGCGTGCCCGGCCATCCGGTACCAATCACGGAAGATACGCCGCGCATCTATCAGCCCGGCTTTCATTATTCGGCGTGCAAGTTCGAGGTTGAGGCGTTTCTTGACGAGTTCGAGCGCGAGCACCCCGACATCGCGATTTGCCGGATACGCCCGAACATTTTGCTCGGACGCTCAGTTCCGCATGTCCTCGGTCGGCTTCTGCGAAAGGGGCAAGTGCCTCCCACCGGCCGGGCGCCGCTCCCCATCGTGTCCGACGAGGATGTAGCCGACTTGGTCCTTCTCGCGATCGAGAAGCGTGCGCGCGGCGCATTCAATGCCGGGGTTGAGGAGCTGCTCACCGGCGACGAGCTGGCTGAAAAGCTCGGCATGACGGTGGCCTGGATACCGAAACCGCTCGTGCGCGGTTGGGGGATGCTCGACCGCGCCCTCAAGCTTGTTCGTTTGCACCTGCCCTACGATAAAGCATGGATCACATCCACCCAGGATATCACGATCGTCGTTTCCAGCTTGCGTGCCAAGAACGAGCTGGGTTGGCGGCCCGCATATCCGACTGCGAGCGCGGTGCTGCGCCGCTTTCTGGAGACGGCCCCCCGGCGACTCGATCGGCGACTTACACTTGCATTGTGGTTGATTGCGCGCGAAGGGCGCAGGCAGGAGGAGAATGAGCAGCGCATTTGCGCCCACCTTTGCATCGAGGGCGAATACGGTCGGGATTGTGCGGTCATTTCCGCCGGGAAGCGGATACGAGTCCGCCAGGGAGCACCGAAATTTCCAACCAGCGCCATTTTCGTACCGTCGACAGTCCTGTGCGGGCTGCTGGCAGGGACAATCGATCTCGACAGAGCAGTTCGAAATGACGAAGTCCGAACCGAGGGCAATGGCTACGACATCTTGCGGTGGCTGATTGAGACCTTCACTTTACTGTCGCGCCGGAACAGCTTGGCGGGGAGAACCGCCCGGTTGCTGATGCGGAGCTTTTCAGGGGAACAAGCCCCCTTGCTGGTTCCTTCCACGCATCCAAAAACGGAGCCTTCGTGGCCGAGGAGAAGCGGCCCGTCACTGTAATTACCGGTGCATCGTCCGGCATCGGCCGCGCTCTGGCGCATGAATTCGCTGCGCATGGTCACGAGCTTGTGCTCGTTGCGAGACGCGAGGAGGCGCTCACAGCGGTTGCCGACGCAATCGCCGCGAAAGGGGTACGGCGCCCTACTGTTCTCCGGCTGGACGTCGGCCGTATCGATGCGGCGCGCGACCTTGCAGAAGCCCTCGCAGCACGAGGACTCGAGCCTGAAATACTCGTCAACAATGCAGGGTTCGCCCTGCTCGGAGCAGCAGATCGGCTTGATCGCGGAGAGCAGCTGGCCATGCTCGATCTGAACGTGCGGGCGCTTACCGATATGTGCCTTATCTTCGCCGACAGCATCGAACGCCGTCGCGGCGGCATTCTCAACGTGGCTTCAATTGCCGGCTTCATGCCGGGTCCACATATGGCGGTGTACTACGCGAGCAAGGCCTATGTGCTTTCCTTCACTGAAGCTTTGCATGAGGAGCTGAGAGAGAGGGGAATCCGCGTGACCGCCTTGTGCCCGGGTCCGGTGCCCACCGAGTTCCAGGCGCGCGCCGGAATGGCGCTGAGCTCGCTTATGAAATTCATGATCGTTTCTCCTGAGTTCGTGGCAAGGAAGGCGTATCGTGGTCTGCAGAAAGGGCAGCGCGTCGTTCTTCCAGGCCTCGCCAACAAAGCCCTGCCACTGCTGCTCCGGATCACGCACCCAGCATTATTGCTCCGGATTGTGCACGCGCAACACAAGGCTGCGACGTGAGCCGGCAACCGTCCGCAATGCTGGTCGATCGCGAGGTCGAGTTTAAACCCGCTCTATTGCAGACCGACGGACACAGTGGATCGGCTTTTTATTTTCAAGAAATTCCATATTTCCGCCGCCGCGTCGATGTCGTGATTCATTCTGCCGAGGACCACATCAAATGCGGCGATGCCCGGGTCGGGGTTGGCGATACGGTGTCCGCCGCCCTCTACCCGGTATAGAACTACAGGCGCTGCTGAGGAGCAGCGCGTCCAGCTGTTGACTACAATTCGCGTATCCTGCCGATTCATGGCGGGCAGCGCTGCGACCTGAACGGTGTCTGCGCAGCCATTGACCCTGCGCAGAAACGCTATCGTCCGATCCGTGGAGAGCACAACGCCGCCGCGTAATATCACCTGACCACCCTGGTAGGGGACAAAGGGGTCTGCCGTCCCGTTCATGACCAGCGTGGGTGTCGGTGCACTCGGTCTGCAGTGCGGGTAAACTTCCGCGGGGAGGCTTGCGCCGATGATTGCCACGGCGGCAAAAACTTCGGTCGCCTCGCATATCATCCGCAGAGCCATCATGCCTCCGTTGGAGAAGCCGATCGCGTAAACCCGATGTGGATCGGCAACGCCGGTGCGCACCAGGTCGGCGACAAGCGCGCGCAGAAATGCGACATCGTCGCGCGGACCCCAGACTGCGGCGGCTGCCCGCCCGTCGTTCCACTGTGTCGCTATGCCGTTTGGATAGACGGCCACGAGGCCTTCGCTGTCGACAAGCGGCTCTAGGCCCGTCGTGTGTCGCATGATCAGCCCGCTTTGCCAGGTGCCATGCAGCACGACTACCGTGGGCCGGTGGTTCGCAGAGGACGGTGTGGACAGGATGTACTCGCGGTCGAGCCCCCCGACCGACAAATGCTGAATTGACATCTCCGCCGCGTCCGCCGGGCCGCTCCATCCCATGGCCGCAATGCCCAAGCCGGCGAACGCCCGGATGACTTTGCCGCGCCATCCGTATTTGCGCATATGCAGTGCTCCCGATCTCTGCATCAGCGGCTGACAAACCGGCAAGCAGAACCCGTTGAGGCGTCAAACTCGTCTGTAGCGCCGCCCGGTTGCACCGATCGCACGTCCCGCCGCCACTGTGACGGCCGTCACCATCAGTCGTAAGCAGAACTGCCTGAGCGCGCGGCCGGCTCGGCTGCCAAT
>DATCJI010000268.1:0-4416 GCA_036562835.1 Xanthobacteraceae bacterium
AGCAGGCGCTTATTGGCCTATGCTGAAGATTGCTTGAAAACTTATGTTTGATGCTCCGTGTATGGAAGCGATTCAACTTTCAGTAATGCTGAACGTTTGCCTGTAACATTTTTGAAAGAACTCTGGCGGATTGCGAAAACGTCGTCATGCCCGGCCTTGTGCCGGCATCCACGCCTTTGCTGCTTTACACAACCAGGACGTGGATGGCCGGGACGAGCCCGGCCATGACGGGGGCGTTTGCTGGTAAACAAAGCGCGAGCGGTGAGTTGATTGGCGAGGCCGCATCGGGCAAAATCGCGCCTGAGCATGCTCAACGAAAAGTTTCCGACCGCGAGGATGCGCGTACTGCAGGTAAGGAGAAATTAGGGATGCCGAAGCCGCGGATCAGTTACGTCGACCCAGCGACAATCAAGGACAAGGCGATGCTGGCGGAGTTCGACCGCTGCGCCCGCGAAGGCACGCCGCGGCCGGAGAGCCAGGCGATCCGCGCGCATGTGCCCGCCGTGTTCTGGTCTTTTGCAAACAGCTGGCGCGATGTGTTCAAGAACGGCGTTGCCGAGCACGCGATCAAGGAGCTCTGCCGCGTCTACGTCTCGCGCTCGGTCCTGTGCGAGTTCTGCGGCAATCAGCGCTCCATGAAGGCTGCGGCCGCAGGCGTGATCGAGGACGACTACCTCGACCTTCTGAATTTTGAAAGCTCGAACCGCTACGACGAGCGGCAAAAGGCGGCGCTCTCATACGCAGAGGCGATCACCTGGGACCTGCCGGTGGACGACAAGTTCTGGACTCGATTGCACGCCCATTTCAGCGAGCCCGAGCTGGTGGAAATCGGCTATTTCATCGCACTCACCATGGGGCAGCAGCGCTGGCTGCGCACGCTCGACATCGAGCATCATCAGGTCCTCGCCGGCACCACCGCGTCGATGGCACCCGGATTCGAGAACGAGGAAGCGCTCAGGCGCTCGAAGGCAGCTTCCGACTACTGGGCGAAGAAGAGCCACAATCCCGCATCGGAAGCCGCGGAGTAAATGCAGCAGGTGTGCCGTGATTCCCTCTCCCCGTTTGGGCAGAGGAGGCGCGCCGCGTCCGCCGCGGCTTTGTAGTTCATGGGTGACGTCTATCCGGTCGTGAAAGTTGCCGCCGTGCAGGCGGCCTCCGTGTTTCTCGATCGCGAACGCTCGACAGATAAAGCGTGCGCCTTGATCCGCGAGGCGGGGCGCAACGGCGCGCGCGTAATCGGATTCCCGGAAGGATTCATTCCGGCGCACCCGGTCTGGTATCACCATCATGCGGCCACCGGCGCGCTGTCGAACAGGCTCGCCACCGAACTGTTCAAGAACTCCGTCGAGATCCCGGGACCCCACATCGACGCGCTCGCACATGCCGCGCGCGATGCGAACGCGTACGTGGTCGTTGGCGCATGCGAGAAGCTGCCCAACACGACCGGCACCATGTTCAACACGCAGGTCTATCTCGCGCCTGACGGGACGCTCATAGGCAAGCATCAGAAGATGATGCCGACCGTAGGCGAGCGGCTCGTGCACACAGGAGGTTTCGGCGACACTTTCGGTGCGTTCGCGAGCGAGTTCGGGCCCATGAGCAGCCTCCTCTGCGGAGAGAACTCCAATCCGCTCGCCATATTTGCGCTCACCGCCGAGGGCACGCGCATCCATGTCATGAGCTGGCCCAATCACTTTCCCACGAGCGGCGATGCGCTGCGCAACCGCGTGCTCATCGACTCGCAGGCATTTGCGCAGATGAGCAAGGCGTTCGTGATTTCCGCATGCGGCACGGTCGACGAGCGCATGATCGAGATGCTGGAGCCGGATGCGCAGGCGGAGAAATTCCTGCGCCATCCAGATTATAGCGGAGGCAGCGCGATCGTCGCTCCGAACAGCCGCGTGATCGCGGGTCCCCTGGGTGCTCAGGAGGGCATTCTCTATGCCGAGTGCAACCTGCAGCTTGGCATCACCATGAAGCTGCGCCACGACTTTGCCGGCCACTACAACCGGCCCGATATTTTTCACCTGCAGATCAACCGCGCGGCGCCCAGCCTCTATTCGGTGCACGGCAGGGGGGGCGAGCTTGCGGCCGCATCGGAAACTCGGCGCGTATCAGCGGCGGATGCTCCCGGCATGCTCTCGCATCACTCCCCGGCCGCAGACGAGATCCGCAGTTCTTCGCCAAAGACCGAGCGGCCGGCGTAGGCGGGCGAATCCCGCCTCTCGTCCGCGATCAGCTTTTCTATGCATGGCCCCCCGGAGACACGTTCGAGCTCGCGGGCCTGGTCATCGAGCCGCTTGAGAGCAGCGAGCTTCTCGGTGTTTCCAAGCCTCGCCTTTGCGACCGCGGATTTGAGCACGCCGATGGTCTCATCATAGACCTTGAGCGGCACCGGGAACGGATGCCGGTCCTTGCCGCCATGCGCAAAGGAAAATCGCGCAGGATCGGTAAACCGGCACGGCGTGCCGTGCACCACCTCGGCCACCAGTGCGAGAGCCTGCATGGTGCGCGCGCCTACGCCGGGCGTGAGCAACAGGTCGGGAAAATCCTTCGGACCGCGATCTGCCGCGGCGGCAAGGCTGCCGTAAAGCCGGCGCGGAACCACATCGCTGGCGCGCACGTCATGACGTGCCGGCATGACGAGGTGCGGCAGCAGAGCTTGCACATCGGCGCTTGCAGAGCCATGCGTTTGCAGGCTGCTGAACTCACGCGTCACGCCTTCAGGACCTAAATGATCGAGAAGCTCAAGTTGCGCGTTACGCGAGGGCCGCGCCCGGCGGTCGGCGAGATTGATGATGTGGCCCTGCCCTTCGCCTTCGATTGCCGTGTGCGGATCGTCAACAAAGCTCTGCAGTCCTTCGGATAGCCAGTGATAGCGGCGGGCCTTTTTGCGGGCGCCGTTCATGCCCTGCTGCACGATGGTCCAATGGCCGTCGTCGGTGACGATGAAGCCGTGCAGGTAAAGATCATAACCGTCCTGCACCGCCGCGCTGTCGACCTTGGCGACGAGGCAGCTCGTGCGCGCGAGCGCTTCTCCGTCGAAACCCACGCGCTCGCCGACAGCAAACAGCTCCTGCGGCGTTTGCCGCGAATGCCTGCCGCGCCCGCCGCAGACGTGAACGCCAAGCTCGCCCGCAAGCGGAGCGAGCCCGCGCTTGAGTGCGCCGATCGCGCTCGTGGTGATGCCCGAGGAATGCCAGTCCATTCCCATCACCGCGCCGAACGACTGGAACCAGAACGGATTTGCGAAGCGGCGCAACAGCTCGTCGCGGCCGTAATGATGCACGATGGCCTGGGCGATGACGGCACCAAGCCTGGTCATACGGTCGGCAAGCCATTTCGGCACTTGTCCACCGTGCAGCGGCAGGTCGGCAGTTCCGGCTCGGCTTGGTGACACTCGGGCAGACCTCAGATGCGGGAAAAATAATAATCGAGCATCATCCCTCGGGCTTTGACCCGGGTGGTGGGCACCGCTTTTCAGAAAAGATCATGCTCCATCAAACAAATAGCGCGGAATGATTCGAAGAAAAGCGATACTGCTCTACAGATTCGTAATTTCAGTGATGCCCGGGTTTTGGGGAACGAATAGCTTCTTTTCGGGTTTATATACCGCAAACGTAGCGTAGAGCACATGTTGCGTAGAGTTCAGCAAGAAGCCCGGCCACTGGCCGGGCTTTTTGTACGCTATCGAGGTTCCATACTGCTGCCCTCGATAAATCCAATCCCGCGACGATGCCGCCCCGAAGGAACTTTGGGTTCGTTTTTACAAAATTGGCATCGAACTCTCTGGCCCAATCCAGGTCTGCGCACGTCGCGGGTTGTAAACTACAATAAAATACAATGAGCCCTGGCGGACTGCACCGTTCAGAGAGCGCAAACACCCAGACTCTGGTCGCGTTTACGGCTACGGGGGATTGGGCAGGCTCTCAATAGAGGGCGCGCCATTTCTCACGTCTCACAATGTCAAACAGCGGTTTGCACGATTAGAACATAAAGTGAACAAAAGTGCAAGTATTTTCGCATTCGGCCGGCGCGTCCGGACGACAGTTGTTGATCCTTCGAGCCCGTCGCAGGCCGCAGGACTGTTGAACCAAAGAAAGTGCGGCTCTTTTAGAGCGTATTTCGTTCGATTGTCCCCAGCGTCATGCGCGGGCTTGTCCCGCGCATCCCCGTCATTCTGCCGCAAGGCAAGACGTGGATGGCCGCCACCGGGCCGGCCATGACCGCCTCTCTGATTCGACGCGATCGGAGCTTGCTCGCATTTGGTCCCGACCAGCCAGAGCAGGTGTACCAGGATGTCGGCTCAGAATGGCTCTTTTAGCCGAAGCTCTTCACTGCTTGTTCAATGGCCGGTGCGGCCTTGGCCAGGTCCTCAGCAACCATTGCAGGGGTCGCCTCGATGCTGGCGTTTAG